>NZ_JBGOSN010000015.1:0-99009 GCF_046335115.1 Paracoccus sp. P2
GGTCGCAGGCCGGCGCGCATCGGCTTCTGGTCGACCTGGACGGCGATGGCACGGCCGAGCTGACGATCGAGCTGGGCGGGCTGGAGCAGTTGAACGCCTCGGACCTGCTTCTCTAGCCTTGGCCGAGGCGAAGGTCCGCCCGATCCGGATGTTCCTCTCGGCAGACCAGACCTCCGACTATATCGGGGCGCGGGCGCTCCTGTCGTCTATCCCACGGGCCGGGGCGCTGCTCGGGGAGCGGGGCTAGGATGCCGACGGGTTCCGCAACGCGCTGATCGAGACGGGCATTTCACCCTGCATCCCCTCCCGCACCGGTCGCAAGATACCAATCCCGCACAACGCCGGCCTCTACCGCCAACGCCGCAGGATTGAGAACATGTTCGCCAGACTGAAGGACTGGCGGCGCAGCGCAACCCGCTACGATCGCTGCCCCATCCTGTTTCTCTCGGCCTGCGCCCTCGCCGCGACCGTCATCTATTGGTTGTGAGGCCTGACCATAGGGACGAGCCCCCTTCCCGTTTGCCTTGGCATGCCGGGGATCCGTCCTTCTGTCCTGGCCTTCTGTTCCGGCCGCCCCGTCCGCTTGGGGCTTCACCTTTCGAGGAGCTTGCGGTGGTTTCTCTCGAGCAGGGCGAGGCCCGCCAGCATGAGGGCGAGGGCGAGGGCGACGACATAGGCCTGGCTGAGATAGCCGGCCTCGTAGGTGGGATAGAAGCCGCGCCGCATCAGCCCGGTGCAATGGATCAGCGGGTTGTACCACAGCAGGTTCTGCGCCTGGACCGGCATCATGTCGTAAAGGAAGATCACCCCCGAGATCAGGAACAGCGGCCGGGTCAGGATGTGCCAGACCCGCTCCCAGACCGGGAAGGCGTTCATCAGGTAGCAGTTCAGCACCCCCACCCCGGTGCCCAGCAGCGCCACCAGCAGCAGCGCCTCGAAGACCGAGGGCATGTCCACCGGCCCCGGCAGCTGATAGGCCAGGAAGATGCCGCCGATCACGATGGCGATCACCGCGACATGGGTCAGCGCGTTCAGCACCACCCGCGCCAGCAGCGCATCGAGGAAGGTCACGCTGGGATAGGCCAGCAAGGGCCGCGAGAAGCGGATCGAGGCGGCAGTCTTGTTGGCCAGGTCGGTGAACATGGCAAAGGGCAGGTAGCCGGTGGCATAGAACAGCGGGAAGTTCGAGCCGAGGCCGGGGCTGCGCAGCGCCATGCTGAACAGCACCGACAGAAGCGCCACGCCCAGCACCGGCTCGAGCACCGCCCAGACATAGCCGCCGGCCGAGCGGCCATAGCTGGTGGCCATCTCGCGCAGCATCAGCGCCACCACGGTGCGCGGCATGCGAAAGCGCGGCCCGTTGCGCGACGGGTGCTGCGGCCGGCGGACCCGCGGCGGGCGGGCTGCGCCGGCCTGGCCCTGGGGGCGGCGGATTTCTGGGGCGGTATCGGACATGTGAACGCAAACACTGGCCTGGACGGGCGGCAATATGTAACAACTGCGGCCGAAAGGTAAACCAGCGAAAGCGCAGCTGCCCGTGACCACCCCCTCCATACCGGCCGGCGACCAGGCCGGCCAGCCGGCCGAGCCGGCCAGCCGGGCGCCGGGCGCCGCCCCGCGGCCGGTCGAGGCCGCCGCGCCCCGGCCGGCCGCACCCGCATCGCAATCCACAACCCCGGCCGCATCCCAGCCTGCAATCCAGCCCGCCTCCCAGCCCGCCCCAGGCGCCCGGCCCCGGCCCGGCCCGGCCCCCCGCCCCTTCCAGGGCCAGCAGGGCCTGGGCGCCCAGGCACGGATCCAGGCGCATATCCAGGCCCAGGCCCAGCCACAGGCACAGGCCCAATCGCGGGGCCAGGGGCCGGGCGACGCCGCGGCGGCGGGGACGCAGCCGCAGGCGCGGCCGCAAGAGCCGCCGCCAAGGCCGGCGGCAGGCAGCAGGCCGGGCCGGCCGCCCGCCGCCCCGGCCGGCCCGCAACAAGGCCCGCAACAGGATGGGCCGCAGGAGCGGCCGCAGGATCGGCGGGGCTCGGGCGGAAAGCCGCCGAGCGGCAGCCCCGCCCGGCCATCCGGCCCGCAACCCGGCCCGAAACCCGGCCCGCAAGCCCAGATCCCCGAATCCCATACCCCCGAATCCCGGAGCGCGACGATGGACCAGGACCGGCCTTCCCAGGAACCCGCCGGCCCGGCCGGCCGGCAGCAGGGCCCAGGATCGGGCCAGGCGGCGCAGAAGCCGCCCGCCGCCCCGGCCGGCCCGCAACAAGGCCCGCAACAAGGCCAACCATCGGGCCAGCCATCGGGCCAGCCATCGGGGCAAGGCGGGCCGGCGGCGCAGGATCGCCAGCCGGCCCCGGCCGCCTCCCAGGCGCAGCCCCAATCCAGGGCCCCATCCCAGGCTCCATCCCAGGCCGGCCCCCAGCCGCAAGCCCAGGCCAGGCCGCCGGCGCTGCGCCCGCAAGGCCAGCCGATCCCGGTCCGGCCCATGCCGCCTGCCGCGCCCCCTGCCGCGCCCCCTGCCTCCCGGCCGCCCGCGCCGGCCCCCGCTCCGGCCCCCGCTCCGGCCCCCGCCCCCGCTCCGGCCCAGCCCCTGCGCCCGCCGGCCCGCATGGCCGAGCCCCGGCGCCGGCACTGGCTGATCCTGGGCTCCTTCCTGGCGCTGGTGGTGCTGCCCAGCCTCGCCTGGGCCGGCTATCTCTGGCTGCGCGCCGAGGACCAATATGTCTCGACCGTCGGCTTCTCGGTGCGCAAGGAACAGTCCACCTCCTCGATCGATCTCCTGGGCGGGCTGGCGCCGCTGACCGGCGCCGGCGGCAGCGCCTCGGATACCGACATCCTCTACGAATACATCCGCAGCCAGGACATGGTCGAAAGGATCGATGCCAGCCTCGACCTGCGCGCCCGCTTCTCGCGCGCCTGGCCGCATGACTTCGTCTTCGCCTTCGACCCCGAGGGCCATGTCGAGGATCTGACCGATTACTGGCAGCGCCAGGTCAAGGTGCTCTACGACAGCACCACCCAGCTGATCACCCTCAAGGTCAGCGCCTTCACCCCCGAGGACGCCCAGCAGATCGCCGCGGCGGTGTTCCAGGAAAGCTCGGACAAGATCAACCAGCTCTCGACCATCGCCCAGGACGACGCCACCCGCCTGGCCAAGGCCGAGCTCGACAAGGCCCGCGCCGAGCTGACCGAGACCCGCCAGGCCATGACCGCCTTCCGCATGCGCTCGCAGATCGTCGATCCCGAGGCCGATCTCGCCGGGCAGATGGGGGTGCTGAGCGGGCTGCAGGCGCAGCTGGCCGAGGCGCTGGTCGCCCATGACCTGCTTTTGGACAATGCCCAGCCCACCGACCACCGCGTCACCCAGTCCCAGCAGAAGATCGACGCGCTGCGCCGGCTGATCGAGGCAGAGCGCGCCAAGTTCGGCGCCGAGGGCCAGGGCCCGGCCGGCGAAAGCTATGCCCAGCTGATGGCGGAATACGAAAAGCTCGCCGTGGACCGCGAATTCGCCGAGGGCGCCTATCGCTCGGCCCGCATCGCCCATGAGACGGCGCTGGCCGAGGCGCAGCGCCAGGCCCGCTACCTGGCCGCCCATATCGAGCCCAAGGTGGCGCAAAGCCCGACCGAGCCGGACCGGCCCTGGCTCTGGGCGATGATCACCGGCATGCTGCTGGCCGGCTGGTCGATCCTGGTGCTGGTCTATTACAGCGTCCGCGACCGCCGCTAGCGCCATGATCCGGCTCGAGAACCTGACCAAGATCTACCGGCTCAACGGCCGCGAGACCCTGGTGGCGGACAATCTGAACGCCGAGTTCCCGACTGGGGCCTCGGTGGCGCTTCTGGGCCGCAACGGCGCCGGCAAGTCGACGCTCCTGCGCATCATCGCCGGCACCGTGCTGCCCACGGCCGGCCGGGTGCTGTCGGACGGCACGATTTCCTGGCCGGTGGGGTTCTCGGGCAGTTTCCACCCCGATCTGACCGGGGCGCAGAACGTGCGATTCGTGGCCCGCATCTACGGCGTGGACACCGACGAGCTGGTCGATTACGTCGCCGATTTCGCCGAGCTGGGCCAGCATTACCACCAGCCCTTCGGCAGCTATTCCTCGGGCATGCGCTCGCGGCTGGCCATGGGCACCTCGATGGGCATCCATTTCGACACCTATCTGGTCGACGAGGTCACCAGCGTCGGCGACGCCAATTTCCGCGCCAAGTCCCAGCGCGTCTTCGCCGAGCGCATGGCCCGATCATCCGCCATCGTCGTCAGCCATTCCATGCCCATGATCCGCAACATGTGCACCATGGGCGCCGTCCTGCACAACGCAAGCCTCACAATCTTCGACAACATCGACCAGGCCATCAAAAAACACGAGGAAATCCTCAGACTCCCACAGACAAAATAAAAAAGCATCCGCCAAAGGGCGGAGGTGACGCAGCCAAACAGGCGCGCTAGAGGGGGACCAAAGAAGGAGACCGCCATGGATACCAAGGCCCTGATCGCCGCCTATTACGACGCCTTCAACGCCGGCCGCACCGACGAGATGCTGGGCTATCTGCATGACGAGGTCGAGCATCACGTCAACNTATCCGCCGAGAATCGGCCAGTGCGGCAAGCTGCGATCCGCCGTCTTCTGGTCTCCAGGGACGAGGGGATCGGACGATGCCGAAAGGCAGGAACCATGACGCGGGCTTCAAGGCTCGGGTGGCGCCGGAGGCCGCGAAGGGCGGGCGCACCGTGCCGGAGCTGGCCGCGGAATACCGCGTGCGCCCGACGATGATCCATCAATGGAAGAAGGCGCTGCTCGAAGGGGCATCGGACATCTTCGAACGCGGCGGGAAGAAGGCTGGGATCGATGAGGCCACGATGCGGTCGCTGCACGCCCGGATCGGGAAGCCGGCCGGCGCCAACGCTTCCTGTCCGGAAAGCCCAGGCCCTGGACCGGCCAGTGACGAGGGATCGAAGCCGCCACCGGTTCAAGGCCGATCCCGAACGCGANGCTAGAGGGGGACCAAAGAAGGAGACCGCCATGGATACCAAGGCCCTGATCGCCGCCTATTACGACGCCTTCAACGCCGGCCGCACCGACGAGATGCTGGGCTATCTGCATGACGAGGTCGAGCATCACGTCAACGAGGGCGGCATCCGCCGCGGCAAGGCGGCCTTCGCCGCGTTCAACGCCCACATGACCCGCAGCTATCGCGAGGAACTGACCGGCATGGTGATCTTCGCCAATGAGGCCGGCGACCGGGCGGCGGCGGAATTCGTGGTCAACGGCACCTACCTGGCCACCGACGAGGGCCTGCCCGAGGCGAAGGGCCAGACCTATGTCCTGCCCGCCGGTGCCTTCTTCACCATCCGCGACGGCAAGATCGCGCGGGTGACGACCTATTACAACCTCGCCGACTGGACGCGGCAGGTCTCGGGGCAGGTCTCGGGGCAGGTCTCGGCGTGATCCGCACCGAATGCCTGACCGGGGATGCGGTTGCCGCCGTGCTGGACGACCTGGCGCGGCTGCGCATCGCGGTATTCCGCGACTGGCCCTATCTCTATGACGGCGACCTGGGTTATGAGCGCGATTACCTGCATGCCTATCAGTCGCCCGGCGCGGTGGTGGTCGCGGCCTGGGACGGCGACCGCATGGTCGGCGCCGCGACCGGCGCGCCGATGGAGGACCATGCCGGCGATTTCGCCGCCGCCTTCGCCAACCGGCCCGAGCGGCTGGACGAGATCTTCTATTGCGCCGAATCGGTGCTGCTGCCGGACTATCGCGGCCATGGCCTGGGCCATGCCTTCTTCGACGGGCGCGAGGCGCAGGCCCGGGCGCTTGGCCGCCGCTACAGCGCCTTTTGCAGCGTGATTCGCCCCGAGGACCACCCACTGCGGCCCCCCGCCTATCGCCCGCTGGACGGGTTCTGGCTGAAGCGCGGCTATGCGCCCTTGCCGGGCGTGGTCGCCGGTTTCGACTGGAAGGACATCGGCGAGAGCCGGTCGACCCGCAAATCCCTGCAATTCTGGATGAAACCCCTGTGAGCCGGATCGTGAAAATCGCCGCCGCCGCCTATCCCTTCGACTGGCTGGCGGATCTGGACGCTTATCGCGCCAAGATCGGCGCCTGGGTCGAGAAGGCCGCCGATTGCGATCTGCTGGTCTTTCCCGAATATGGCGCGATGGAGCTGGCCTCGCTGGGCGGGCGCGAGGTGGCGGGCGACCTGGAGGCCTCGCTGCACGAGGTCGCCCGGCACGAGGCCGCGCGCGACGCGCTGCATGCGGAACTCGCGGCGCGGCATCGGCTGCATATCCTGGCCGCCTCGGGGCCCTGTTTCGACGGGCCGCGCCCGGTCAACCGGGCGGTGCTGTTCGGGCCGCGGGGACGGATCGGCCATCAGGACAAGCAGGTGATGACCCGGTTCGAGCGCGAGGACTGGAACGTGGTCGGCGCCCCCGGCCTGCGGGTCTTTGACACGCCCGTCGGGCGGCTGGGCGTGCTGATCTGCTATGACAGCGAGTTTCCGCTGCTGGGCCGCGCGCTGGCCGAGGCGGGGGTCGAGGTGGTGCTGGTACCCTCCTGCACGGACACGGTGGCGGGGTTCAACCGGGTCCGCATCGGCGCCATGGCCCGCGCGCTGGAAAGCCAATGCGTCGTGGTGCAGGCACCGACGGTGGGCTGCGTGGACTGGAACCCCGCCATCGACGAGAACCGCGGCGCCGCGGCGATCTATGCGCCCCCCGACGGGCTCTGGCCGGAAAGCGGCGTGCTGGCCGAGGGGCTGATGGACGTGCCAGGCTGGGTCAAGGCCGAGCTGGACCTGGACCTGGTGGCCGAAAGCCGGCGGAACGGGCGGGTGCTGCCCTTCGCGCATTGGCCCGAGAGTGCGGCGGTGCGACTGGTGGATTAGAACGGGCCGCAACGCCCGCACCATTAACCGAATCTTGTAACCGAATCTTGGCAGTTTCTGTTGGAGAATCCTCGGCGACACGGGGGTTCTCTGACATGAACATGATTTACACGGAAGCGTATCGGACGACGTTCGATGCTTATCTGTGCAAGGGCATTCCGCTTCGGCTGACCTTGAAGCAGGCAGGGTCGCCAGACCAATACGTCTGGCGCTGCTAGAACGACGATCAGGTGCGGGCGAACCATCGCGCGAACGATGGCCGGGTGTTTTCATGGAACGATCCGCCTGACACCGGCCATCCGGGCGAGGTTTACAACTACCGCTAGCGAGGCCGTGCCCTATATGCCCGGCGAGACAGAGCTCGCGTTTCACGAGTTTACATCCGTGTATTCACGCCAAGCGCCGTTCGCCGTGAAAACCTGGATTTCGTGAATCACTATTGTTTTGGCGGCGGGCAGGCGCCGAAGGATCACGCGACTGGGTGCGGAATCTTGGCGCAATCGGGTGCCGAAAAGCGCAAGAGCATGCAGGGTCAAGAAATGGTCATGGCTGAAAGCCTGGGCCATGAGCCTGGCAAAGCGAGCCGGCCTCAAGAAGGCGGTTGTGGCTCTGGCCCGACGCCTTGCCGTGATCATGCACAGAATGTGGATTGATGGCAGCGATTTCCGCTGGTCGCGGGAGGGAGTCACGGCAGCATAATCGTGTAGGCAAGAAGCAAGAGCTCCACCGCTGGTGGGAAGGTGTCCTTCGCGGGACGACGGGCGAAACGAGTTCGCAATGGGTCCAGTTCCGACAGCACATGTTGTCAGGCCGCGAATCAGATTGGACCGCCTCGCTCTTCTGATCCCATGATGGGAGAGCCGCCCGCAGCATCCGACACGAACAAGGCGAAGGCGGACGGTCGCCCCGAACCCTGGCCTATTCTGCCACGGCAGGCTCCTGCGGCACCGCCCCATCTGGCGTCTCGGCGCCCTCGGGCACTGCCGCGCCCTCGGCGGGCACGGCCAGGCGGTTGTCCTCCCATTCGCCCGAGGCGACCTGGCCGGTGGCATAGCGCATCACCCCCGCGCCCTGGCGCTTGCCCATGACGAAATGGCCGCTATAGACATCGCCATTGGCATAGGTCGCGACGCCCTCGCCGTCGATCTCGCCCTGCTTCCAGCTGCCCTCGTAGCGGAAACCGTCCGGCGCGATCAGCCGGCCCTTGCCATGGCGCAGCCCGTCCACGAAGGAGCCGTCATAGGTGGTGCCGTCGGGATAGGTCGCCTGCCCCTGCCCGTGCCGCTGCCCGTCGCGCCAGGCGCCGTTATAGACATAGCCGTCCGGATAGGTCATGCGGCCCTGCCCCTCGTTGCGGCCGCGCTTGAAGCCGCCCTCGTAGACCAGGCCGTTGGCGTATTTGGCGACGCCCTGCCCCTCGATCACGCCGGCGACCCATTCGCCGTCATAGCTGGCGCCGTCCGGATAGGTGATCAGGCCGCGGCCATGCGGCAGGTCGGCCATCAGCGCCCCTTCATAGATCGAGCCGTCGGGATAGGTGATGCGGCCCAGCCCTTCCATGCGGCCCTCGACCCAGTCGCCGGAATAGACATAGCCGTCGGTGCCGGTGAAGGTGCCGGTGCCCCAGCGCTTGTCGGCGCGGAAATCGCCCTCGTAGCGGTCGCCATTGGCATAGGTGGCGACGCCCTTGCCCTCGCGCTTGCCATTGGCGAAGCGGCCCTCATAGCCGTCGCCCGAGGGCTGGGTCAGCTTGCCCTGCCCGGCCATCTGCCCCGCCGACCAGCTGCCCTCGTAGACCAGCCCGTCCGGCATCCTCAGCTTGCCCTGGCCGGAACGCTGGTTGGCCCGCATCTCGCCTTCGTAGCTGGCGCCGTCGGGATAGGTGATCTTGCCGAGGCCCTCCTTGACGCCGGCCTTCCAGTCGCCCTCGTAGCGATAGCCGTTGGGCTGGGTCAGCACGCCCTTGCCGTCATGCAGCGCGTTCAGGAAGCCGCCTTCGTAGACCGAGCCGTTGGCGTAATGCGCCACGCCCTGCCCGACGATCTGGCCGTCCTGCCAGTCGCCCTCGTAGCTGCCGCCGTCGGCATAGGTGATCTTGCCCTTGCCATGCGGCTTGCCGCCGGCGAAAGCGCCCTCGTAGACTGAGCCGTTGGGGAATTTCGCCACGCCCTGGCCCAGGATCTCGCCCTCGACCCAGTCACCGGTATATTCGTAGCCCGAGGGCAGCCTGTAGGTGCCGCGGCCGTGCTGCTTGCCGTTGCGGAAGGTGCCCTCATAGACGCCGCCGTCGTCATATTGCTTGGTGATGACCGCCTGCGCGCCGGCCATGCCCGCGCCGGCCAGGATCACCGCGCAGGCGACAAGGGCTGCCTTCATGGGTGCTGCACTCCGCCTCGTTGCTGCTTTTGCCATCGGTTTATCGCAAGGGGCGCACCGGCGCAAAGCCCGACTTTTCCTTTGCCGCGCCGTCGCCTATCAACGGGCCGAGATCCGGTAAGGAAGCGCCATGACCGACACGTTCCGCATCACCCTTGGACAGCTGAACCCGACCGTGGGCGATTTGCCCGGCAATGCCGCCCAGGCGCGCGAGGCATGGGCCAGGGCGCGCGAGGCCGGCGCCAACCTGCTGGCCCTGCCCGAGATGTTCATCACCGGCTACCAGACCCAGGACCTGGTTCTGAAGCCCGGCTTCACGCAGGAAGCGATGGCGCATATCGTCGATCTGGCGCGCGACTGCGCCGACGGCCCCGCCATCGGCATCGGCGGCCCCTATGCCGAGGAGGACCGGCTCTACAACGCCTATTGGATCCTCAAGGGCGGCCGGGTGGCGGCGCGGGTGCTCAAGCATGAATTGCCGCACAAGCAGCTGTTCGACGAATGGCGGCTGTTCAATGTCGGGCCGATCTCGGGGCCCTACAGCCTGGACGGGCTGCGCATCGGCAGCCCGATCTGCGAGGACGCCTGGTGGCCCGAGGTCTGCGAAACCCTGGCCGAGACCGGGGCCGAGATCCTGCTGGTCCCGAACGGCAGCCCCTATCATCGGGGCAAGCTGGACCTGCGCATGGGCCATATGGTCGCCCGCGTGGTCGAGACCGGCCTGCCGCTGATCTACCTGAACTCGGTCGGCGGGCAGGACGACCAGATCTATGACGGCGGCAGCTTCGTGCTGAACCCCGGCGAGGATGGCGGTGCGGTCAAGGTCATGCAGCTGGCCCCCTTCGACGAGATGCTGGCGCATGTCGATTTCACCCGCACGCCGCAGGGCTGGCGCGCGGTGCCGGGCCGGATGGACCACCAGCCCGACGAATGGGAACAGGACTACCGCGCCATGACGCTGGGCCTGCGCGACTACATGCGCAAGTCGGGGTTCCGCAAGGCGGTGCTGGGGCTGTCGGGCGGCATCGACTCGGCGCTGGTCGCGACCATCGCCGCCGACGCCATCGGCCCCGAGAACGTCCGCTGCGTCATGCTGCCCAGCGAATACACCTCGCAAGCCAGCCTCGACGATGCCGCCGATTGCGCGGCCCGGCTGGGCACGCGGCTGGACACCGTGCATATCGAGGGCGCCCGCGACGCGGTCGGCGAGGCGCTGGCGCATCTGATGGCGGGCACCCAGCCCGACGCGACCGAGGAAAACATCCAGTCCCGGCTGCGCGGCGTGATGCTGATGGCGCTGTCGAACAAGTTCGGCGAGCTGCTCTTGACCACCGGCAACAAGTCCGAGGTCGCGGTCGGCTATGCCACGATCTATGGCGACATGGCCGGCGGCTACAATCCGATCAAGGATCTCTACAAGACCCGCGTCTTTCAGACCTGCCGCTGGCGCAATGAAAACCACCGCGACTGGATGCTGGGCCGCGCGGGCGAGGTGATCCCGCCGCAGATCATCTCGAAGCCCCCCTCGGCCGAGCTGCGCCCGAACCAGAAGGACCAGGACAGCCTGCCGCCCTATGAGGTGCTGGACGCGATCCTGGAGGGGCTGGTCGAGAAGGATCTGGCGCTGAAGGATCTGGTCGCGCAGGGCTTCGAGCCCGAGACGGTCAAGAAGGTCGAGACCCTGCTTTATGGCAGCGAGTGGAAGCGTTACCAGGCTGCACCGGGGCCGCGCATCTCGACCAAGGCCTTCTGGCTCGACCGCCGCTATCCGCTGGTGAACCGCTGGCGCGACCGGCTCTAGCGCGGCGCGGCCGTCGCGCGGCGGGACACCCTGTCCCAGCCGCCAAAGCCGGCGGCAGGCGCTGCCGGACGCGCGATTAGCCGGGTCTTGCTGCAAGACGACGGTAACGACGGCGCGATCTCGTTCGACGGCCATCCGGCGCCTCCGGCAAGGAATATGCCACGGCAGCGGCAAGGCACCGACCGAGCCGGCGGATCAGACCACGACCGCCATGCGCTGCTGCTGGCCGACGCCGAAGACGCGCTTGTAGCGCGCGATCTCCTCCTCGGGACCGGTGGCCTTTTCGGGGTTGTCGGAAAGCTTGACGGTCGGCCGCCCCTCGGCCGCCACCGCCTTGCAGACCAGCGAGAACGGCGCCAGCCCGTCGCCCGGCACCAGCCCGCGGAAGTCGTTGGTCAAGAGCGTGCCCCAGCCGAAGCTGATCTTGGCCCGGCCGTGGAAGCGCCGGAACAGATCCTTGATCTTGTCCACGTCCAGCCCGTCGGAAAAGATGATCAGCTTGTCGCGCGGATCCTCGCCGCGCTCCTGCCACCAGCGGATCGCGGTCTCGGCGCCCACGGCCGGGTCGCCGCTGTCGACGCGGATGCCGGTCCAGCCGGCCAGCCAGTCGGGCGCGTGCTCCAGGAACCCCTGGGTGCCATAGGTATCGGGCAGGATGATGCGCAGCATCCCGTCATGCTCCTCGTGCCAGTCGGCGAGGACGCGATAGGGGGCCTGGCGCAGTTCCGCGTCGCTGTCGGCCAGCGCGGCATAGACCATGGGCAGTTCATGGGCATTGGTGCCGATGGCCTCGATGTCGCGGCGCATGGCGATCAGGCAGTTCGAGGTGCCGATAAACCGCTCGTCGCCCAGCCCCTCGACCATGGCCTGCACGCACCAGTCCTGCCACAGGAAGCTGTGCCGCCGCCGCGTGCCGAAATCGGCGATGCGCAGGTCCGGGCCGAGCTTGCGCAATTCCTCGATCTTTTCCCAAAGCCGGGCCATGGCGCGGGCATAGAGCACCTGCAATTCGAACCGGCCCATGTCCTTGAGGACGGCGCGCGAGCGCAGCTCCATGATGATCGCCAGCGCCGGGATCTCCCACAGCATGACCTCGGGCCAGCGGCCCTCGAAGACCAGCTCATACTGGCCGTCGCGCTTTTCCAGGTGATAGGCGGGCAGGCGCAGCTTCTCCAGGAACTCCATGAAATCCGGGCGGAACATCTGCCGCTTGCCGTAGAAGGTATTGCCGCGCAGCCAGGTGCTTTCGCCCCGCGTCAGCGACAGGCCGCGGACATGGTCCAACTGCTCGCGCAGCTCGCCCTCGTCGATCAGCTCGGCCAGGCGGATGCGGCTGGTGCGGTTGATCAGGCTGAAGGTGACCTGCGTGTCGGGCCGGTTGCGGAACACCGACTGGCACATCAGCAGCTTGTAGAAATCGTCGTCGATCAGCGAGCGGACGATGGGGTCGATCTTCCACTTGTGGTTATAGACGCGGGTGGCGATATCGACCGTCGGGATCATCATGCCAGCACCACCCCCGCCTTGCGCATCGCCTCGCGCGCCGCCTCGCGCGAGCCGTTCAGGTCGATGGCGCGGGTGGCCTCCTCGATCACGGTGGCGCGAAAGCCCAGCTTGGCGGCGTCGATGGCCGACCAGGCGACACAGAAGTCATGCGCGAGGCCCACGAAGGCCAGGTCGTCCATGCCGCGGTCGCGCAAATATCCGGCCAGGCCGGTGGGGGTGCGATGGTCGTTCTCGAAGAACGCGGAATAGCTGTCGATCTGCGGCCGGAACCCCTTGCGGATCACCAGATCGGCGCAATCGACGGCCAGCGTCGGATGAAACCCCGCCCCCGCCGAGCCGATCACGCAATGCGCCGGCCACAGCACCTGCGGGCCGTAGGGCATCTCGACTTGCGAAAATGCCGCTGCGCCGGGATGGTTGTCGGCAAAGCTGGCATGGTCCTGCGGATGCCAGTCCTGGGTCAGCACCACGGTGTCGAAATCGGCCATCAGGTCGTTGACCCCTGCCACGATCTCGTCCCCGCCGGCGACCGCCAGCCGGCCGCCGGGACAGAAATCCAGCTGCATGTCGATGACGATCAGGGCCCGTGCCATGGCGCCTCTCCTGTTTCCCAGGAAAATTGGTAGGCGCAGGCGGCGGGGGCGTCAATGCGGCAACTTGATTGCACATCCTTGCGGCGCTATGGCCAGCCCATGCTGATCGTCGCCGCGCTTTACCATTTCACCCGCTTTCCGGACCCCCAGGCGCTGAAGCCGCCGCTGGCCAAATGCGCCTGCACGAACGGGGTCAGGGGCACCTTGCTGCTGGCGCCCGAGGGGATCAACGGCACCATCGCCGGCACCCGCGAAGGCATCGACGCGGTGCTGGCGCATATCCGCGCCCTGCCCGGCTGCGCGGGGCTGGAATGGAAGGAAAGCACCGCCGAGGCCATGCCCTTCGGCCGCATGAAGGTCCGCCTGAAGCGCGAGATCGTCACCATGGGCCAGCCCGAGGTGGACCCCACCGCCGCGGTCGGGCGCTATGTCGCGCCGCAGGACTGGAATGCGCTGATCAGCGCCCCCGACGTGGCGGTGATCGACACCCGCAACGATTACGAGGTCGAGATCGGCTCCTTCGCCGGCGCCGTCGATCCCGGCACCCGCAGCTTCCGCGACTTTCCCGCCTGGTGGCGCGAGAATGCGCATCGCTTCCACAACAAGCGCATCGCCATGTTCTGCACCGGCGGCATCCGCTGCGAGAAATCCACCAATTTCCTGCTGGGCGAGGGCGTGGCAGAGGTCTTTCACCTCAAGGGCGGCATCCTGAAATACCTGGAGGAGGTGCCCGAGGAGGAAAGCCTGTGGCGCGGCGAATGCTTCGTCTTCGACAAGCGGGTGAGCCTGGGCCACGGGCTGCGGCAGGGCCGCTACGACCTGTGCCACGCCTGCCGCCGCCCGCTGGCGCCCGAGGACCGCACCCGCCCGGAATATGAGCCCGGCGTCTGCTGCCATCGCTGCGTGGGCGAATATAGCGAGGCCGACCGCGCCCGTTTCCGGGAACGCCAGCGCCAGGCCGAGCGCGGCGAATGCTTTGGGCAGATCGACGAAACCGGAAGCTGAAACTCGTTCATTATCAATTTGTTAGACAAAATCTCTGACCGCGCATCACGCCCAATCACGCCGGCTTGAGCGCGAAGCCCCTGTATCGGCAGGCTTTTTTCATCGCCTTTCATCTCTGCGGCTAACGGGCCGTCACTTGTCCGTGCCACGACCCCGCCAAGCCTTCCAATCCCGGCCCCGGGTGGTAGGCAGACGGTCCGAGTTAAATGGAGAACACCATGAAGAAAGTCGGATACGCAGCTTTGGTTTCGCTGATCGCCGGTGGCGCCTATGCGGGTGGCTATGTCGCCCCCGTGGTCGAGCAGCCGGTCGTGGCACCGGCGCCCGTGACGACCGTTTCGGACAGCGACTGGACGGGCTTCTATGCCGGTCTGCAATACGGCAAGGGCAGCGGCGACCTGAGCAATCGCGGCGCGCTGGCCGATTTCGGCGATTACGACGGCTATGGCCTGCATGCGGGCTATCAGCACGACCTGGGCCGCTTCGTGCTGGGCGGCGAACTGGACTACAACAAGATCTCGCCCGACGAGAACTATGACGACGGCGACCTGACCCGGCTGCGGCTGCGTGCCGGTGCCGACATGGGCCGCTTCCTGCCCTATGTCACGCTGGGCGCGGCCAGGATCTCGGTCGATGATTTCTCGGAAACCGGGCTGACCTATGGTCTCGGCGCCGATTTCAAGGTCACCGAGCGCTTCACCGTCGGCGCGGAATACAGCCGCAGCGACTTCAAGGACGTGCTGGAGGACGAAACCGGCATCAGCGGCCGCGACCTGGACACCGATCTGGTGCAGCTGCGCGCCTCGTATCGGTTCTGATCCCGACGCAACAGGCAAGGCGCCCCCGATCCGGGGGCGCCTTTGGTTTGGGGCGGGTTACTTCACCTGTCCCAGCCGCCCCGCGGCGATGGCGGCCATGTTCAGGATGTCGTTCACCGTCGAACCGGTCGAGCAGATCTGGATCGGCTGCGGCACCCCGGTCAGGATCGGCCCGATCACCGTCGCCCCGGCCATTTCCTGCAAGAGCTTCACCGAGATCGAGGCCGAGTGCCGCGCCGGCACCACCAGCACATTGGCCGGCCCCTTGAGCCGCGAGAACGGGTATTTCGCCGCCTGCGACGGGTTCAACGCCACGTCCACGGTCATCTCGCCCTCATATTCGAAATCGACGCGGCGGGCGTCCAGCACCTCGGTCGCATGGGCCATCTTCACCGCGCGCTCGCTGATCGGGTAGCCGAAGTTCGAAAACGACAGAAAGGCCACGCGCGGCTCCAGCCCCAGGCCGCGCGCGACATGGGCGCCGCGGGTGGCGATGTCGGCCAGATCCTCGGCCTCGGGCCATTCATGGACCAGCGTGTCGCCCATCAGGATCACCCGGCCATTGTGCAGGACCGCGGTGATGCCCACCGCGCCGTCGGCCGGGGTCACGTCGAAGACCGTGCCGATCTGGGCCAGCACATGCGCGTTCTTGCGCGTGGCCCCCGTCACCAACCCGTCGCCATGGCCATGCGCCAGCATCAGCGAGGCAAAGACATGGCGGTCGCGATTGGCCAGCTTGACCGCGTCCTCGCGGTCATGGCCCTTGCGCTGCAGGCGGGCATAAAGCGTCTCGTGATATTGCTCGAGATGGCGGGAATTGCCGGCATTGACCACGGTGATCTCGCGCGCGGCGTCGCCCAGGCCGGCGGCCTCCAGCTTTTCACGCACGTCGCTTTCCCGGCCGACGACGATGGACTGGCCCATGCCGCCGCGCTGCCAGGCCACGGCGGCGCGCAGCACCCGCAGGTCGTCCCCCTCGGCAAAGATCATCCGGGCCTGGGCCTGGCGGGCGCGGGCATGGATGCCCTGCAGGATCGCCGCGGTCGGGTCCATGCGCGCCTTGAGCGACTGGACATAGCCCTCCATGTCGATGATCGGGCGGCGGGCGACGCCGGTATCCATCCCCGCGCGCGCCACCGCCGGCGGCACGACATGGATCAGCCGCGGGTCGAAGGGCGTCGGGATGATGTAGTCGCGGCCGAATTGCAGCTTGCGGCCGTAGGCGACGGCGACCTCGTCCGGCACGTCCTCGCGCGCCAGTTCCGCCAGCGCGCGGGCGCAGGCGATCTTCATCTCGTCATTGATGGCGCGGGCATGGATGTCCAGCGCGCCGCGGAACAGATAGGGAAAGCCCAGGACGTTGTTGACCTGGTTCGGATAGTCCGAGCGGCCGGTGGCGACGATGGCGTCGGGGCGGACGGCATGCGCCTCCTCGGGGGTGATCTCGGGATCGGGGTTGGCCATGGCGAAGATGACCGGGTTCTCGGCCATGGACAGCACCATGTCCTGCGTCACCGCTCCCTTGGCCGAGACGCCCAGGAACACGTCGGCGCCCTGCATCGCCTCGTCCAGCGTGCGCGCCTCGGTCACGACGGCATGGGCGGATTTCCACTGGTTCATGCCTTCGGTGCGGCCCTGCCAGATCACGCCCTTGGTGTCGCACATGATACAGTTCTCATGCCGCGCGCCCATGGATTTCAGCAGCTCCAGGCAGGCGATGCCGGCGGCGCCGGCGCCGTTCAGCACGATCTTCACGTCCTCGATCTTCTTGCCCGACAGTTCCAGCGCGTTGATCAGCCCCGCCGCGCAGATCACCGCCGTGCCGTGCTGGTCGTCATGGAAGACCGGGATGTCCATGACCTCTTTCAGCCGCTGCTCGATGATGAAGCATTCCGGCGCCTTGATGTCCTCGAGGTTGATGCCGCCGAAGGTCGGGCCCATCAGCCGCACCGCATTGATGATCTCGTCCGGATCCTCGGTATCCAGCTCGATGTCGATCGCGTTCACATCGGCGAAACGCTTGAACAGGACCGCCTTGCCCTCCATCACCGGCTTCGAGGCCAGCGCGCCCAGGTTCCCCAGCCCCAGGATGGCGGTGCCGTTCGAGATCACCGCGACCATGTTGCCCTTGACGGTATAGTCATAGGCGGTCTCGGGCCGCTCGGCGATGGCCTCGACCGGGACCGCCACGCCGGGGGAATAGGCCAGCGACAGGTCGCGCTGCGTCGCCATCGGGGTCGAGGCCACGATGTCGTATTTGCCCGGACGGGGTTCCAGGTGATAGGCCAGAGCCTCTTCCCGCGTGATGCGGGACTTGCGCGGGGTGTTGTCGTCGCTCATCCGGTGCCTCCTCCTCGTGACGTTCCGGCAGCAATAGCGCCAGGCCACGCGGAACCGGAAGGGGTAAAATGCCGGCCGGCACGCCTCAGGGGGACATCGCGGCCAGCACTGCATCGCGATGGCCGCTCAGCGCCGTCGCCGCCGCGACAAGGGCGAGTGCGGCGGCGATCAGGTCGTGGCGCGGATCCCAGCAACCATGCCGCCGCGCCAGCCAGACCGTCGCCGGATAGCACAACAGCTGCGCCAGCGCCTGCCCGATCAACAGCCCCGGCAGGCCGTAAAGCACCGCCCCCCCCGCGACCAGCGCGAAATAGATCGCCGCGCGGGTGGATTGCACGACGAAGAAGCCGCGTGAATCCCCGGCCGCCAGCGCCGCCGATTCATAGCTCAGCGGGATGACCTGCAGCATCTGGATGCAGGCGATGGCGACCAGGATGCCCCCCGCCGCGGCATAGCGCGGGTCATAGAGCAGCTCGACCAGGGGCGGGCCGGCCCAGGCCAGCGCCACCGCCACCGCCAGCAGCAGCGCCGTCAGCCCGGCGCGGGTACGGGCCAGGATGCGGGCGTTCTCGGCGCTTTCGGCCGGCGGATGCTGGCGATACATCGGGATGAACAGCCGCCCGGCGATCGACGACCCCAGCATGGCCGGCACCGTGGCCAGGAACAGGCCGATATTGTAGATGCCCAGCTGGTTCAGCGTCAGCACCCGCCCCAGGATGATCCGGTCGCCCTGAAACAGCAGGAAGCCGCAGATAGTGCTGAAAAAGATCCACTTGCCGAATTTCATCACCTCGGCGCGGGCCTCGGGCTCCATCCGCAGCCGGTTGCGGTGTCCGGGCAGGAACAGCCGGAACATCAGCAGCTGGACCAGCGCGCCCAGCACATTGCCCCAGACCAGCGCCCAGACCGATTGCAGGATCAGCGCCGCGGCGACGGTCAGCAGGATGCCGATCAGCTGGTTGCACAGCTCGATCACCGTCAGCCGGCCCAGCTGCAAATGGCGCGCGGCCGTGTCGATGCGGGTCGGAAGGAGGCCGCCGACGATCATCGAGCAGGCCGCAGCCGGAAACACCCAGCCGAACAGCGGCGCGTCGTAAAAGACCGCCAACGGCCAGGCCATGACCATGGCCGCGCCGAAGATCAGGAAGCCCCGGATGATCTTCAGCGTCCAGATCGTGTCGAGGAAATCCGGCTCGTCGCCGCGCTTGCTCTGCATGATCGAGGGGCCGAAGCCCATGTCGCTGAACATGGTCAGGCCGATCAGGAAACTGGTGACCAGCGCCATCAGGCCGAAATCGTCGGGGCTGAGGATGCGGGTCAGGATCAGGTTCGAGCCCAGGCGCATGATCTGGCCCAGGCCGAAATTGGCCATGGACCAGGCCCCGCTGCCCAGGGCCCGCGAGGCGAAGCTGCGGCCCGGCGCGGCGGCGGTTTCGCTTCCGCCCTGCCCGCTCATCAGCCCATCCCGTCGGTCGGCATCGGCACGACGCCGGGCGAAGGCAGGCCGGGCACCTTGCCGATCATCCATAGCGCGACCAGGACGCCCAGCACCAGAAGCAGGACCATATAGATGTTGCGCAGCCGGCGCCGGCGCAGGTCGGCCGCCGTCTGCCGATAGGGCAAGGAAATCACCGGCCGGGTTCCGGTGGCACGGGCGAATTGCTCGCTGCGCCGCAAGACCGGGTTCAGCAACTCCAGGACAAAGGCCGCGGCCAGCGCCAGCCCGACGCTGACCCCTGCCCCCATCACCGCGCTTTTCTTGCGGTTCGACATGGCGGGATATTCCGGCGGCAAGGCACGCTCCAGCAGCACGAAACGCTCGGCCTGGTCGTTTTGCATCAGCATCTGCTGGGTTTCGACCTGGGCCAGCTGGCGCGAGATCTCGTTATAGCGGTCCTGCAACCGGCGCTGCTGGCGGGTCATCGCCTCAAGCTCGCGGCTGACCTCGGGGGCGCGGGCGCGGGCCCGGTCGATCTCGGTGCGGCGCAACGCGATCCCGGCCTTCTGTTCGTTCAGCCTGGCCAGCTGGGCCTCGATCAGCTCGGCCTGGCGGCGAACCACGTCCGGTCCGCCGCTGCCGGTGCCGCTGTTGAGCAGCTTCAGGTTTTCCTCCAGCCGCCGGATCTCGGGATGGTCGGGCGCCAGCGTCCGGCGCGCCTGCGCCAGTTCGATCTCGGCGGTACGGATCTGCTGCACCAGCGAGGCCGAGGGCCGGGCCTCGGCCGCAAGCCCCCCCGCCTCCAGCGACAACCGCTCGCGCTGCAAGGTCATGATGTCGCGGTCCAGCGCCGTCTCGGTCTCGGTCAGCTGGGCCAGCTGGGTCTGCAGGAATTCCTGCGAACTGGGCAGCGCATCCTCGTTGCGGGCGCTGAACTCGATCAGCTTGCGCTCCTGTTCGGACAACTGCTCGTTCAGACGGCTTTCCTCGCTGCGCAGGTATTCCTGCGCCTCCAGGATGCGGGCCTGGCGGTTCTCGCGGTCGCGGTTGACCACGCTGTTGGCGAAGTCATTGGCGATGGCGGCCGCGGTCGTCGGCGTCTCGGCCTGGGCGGTGATGACGATGGCGGCCAGCGACATGCGGGAATCGACCGAAACGCCGGGGGCGGCGATGCTTTCGATCCGGGTCGAGTTGCGCAGCGCCACCAGCTTTTCCGACTCGCTCAACGGGGTGCCGGCGAACAGCCCCAGCCGCTCGATCACCTCGCGCAGGTTGGCGCGCGCCATCAGGCGCTGTTCGATCAGCTGCACCCGGCGCGAGGCAGGCAGCGAACTGTCGCTGCCCTGGTCGATGGCGGCCGGCATGTCCAGCTGGATCACCGCCGAGGCCTCGTAGACGCGGGGCGAGGAAACGATCAGGTAGAACGAGGTCAGCACGCCCAGGACCACGATCGTCAGCACCAGCGGCAAGCGCCGCCAGATCATCGAGATCAGATCCTGCAAGGATTGAATCGGTCCCAAATCTTGAACCCTGTCTATTCGTTGTTCAGTCTTCCGACTTGTTCAGGACCACGCCCATCACCGGCGGCATGCCGACCAGCAGCCTTTCGCATTCCGCCATGTCCGAGGCGGTGCCGCGGCGCCCGTCGGCGACCAGCAGCAGCGCATCGGCCAGCGGCAGGGCGGCCAGCGCCGCATCCTCGCCCAAAAGGGCGGCGGTGTCGATGACCGCGATCCGGGCGGGGTGGCGGTCGTGCAGCCGCCGCATGGCCTGGGCCAGCGCCTCGTCCTGCAAAAGCTCGGCCGCGTCCGGCTCGGCCCGGTCCGGGGCCAGGACCGACAGGTTCGGCGCCTCGTCCACGCGCGAGACCAGCGCGTCCAGATCGCCGCCCCCGGCCAGCGCGGCCGAAACCGCGCTGCAGCCCGGAATGCCCAGCTGGCCGGCCACGCTGGGGCTGCCCAGATCCAGGTCGATCAGCGTCACCTGCGTATGCGGCTGGCGGGCCAGCGCCAGGGCCAGGTTCACCGCGACGAAGGTGCCGCCAGCACCCTGCGTCACCGGCACCACGGCAAGCTTGCTCCAGCCGCGGCTGCGCATCTCGCGCAGGATGCGGGTGCGCAACAGCGAAAACCGCTGCGCGCTGATCTTGGCATGTTTCGCGTCCATGGCGGTCAGGGCCGCCTCGCGCCGGATGAACTTGCTGGAGACATGGCCCTGCGCCGCATCGCGCGCAGCCTGCCCAACCGGCATCCTGTCCGGGTCGTTCCCTTTCGCGGGCGTCAAACCTGTTGCCCCTCTGCCTCTGGTGAAACGGCGCCGTCCCAAGGCCGGCGGCCTGCCGGTGACTTTCCCGGCAGCGGCATGGTAGCGTCGGGGCCATGAATGCGACAACCCAAAACCGGCCCGATCCCGACAATGCCCGGCATTTCCCGGCGTCGCGCGGCCATTTGCCCCTGTTGCCGCCGGCCGTCGGCCCCGGCGCGCAATTCGCGGCCCCCGATTGCCGGGCCGCTCGATTCGGCCGCGGCCCGTCCGAAAGCCCGGCGCCGACCCGATGACCCCCTGCACCATCATCCTGCCCGCCCATGACGAGGCCGCCTATATCGACGCCTGCCTCGATCATGTCCTGGGCCAGGACCATGGCGGCCCGGTCGAGCTGATCCTGGTCGCCAACGGCTGCCGCGATGACACCGCCGCGCGCGCCCGCGCCCATGTGTCGGCCTTTGCCGCGCGCGGCTGGCGGCTGCGGGTCGAGGAACTGGCGCAGGGCGGCAAGATCGGCGCGCTGAACCACGGCGACGGCTGCGCCGGGCCGGGCGTGCGGCTGTATCTGGACGCCGACATCCGCATGGGACCGCGCCTTCTGTCGGGAATCATGCGCGTGCTGGACGCGGACGTGCCGCGCTATGCCGGCGGGCGGCTGGTGGTCGCACCGGCGCGCAGCGCCGTGTCGCGCGCCTATGCCCGGTTCTGGCAGAAGCTGCCCTTCGTGGCCCAAGGCGTCACCGGCGCGGGGCTTTTCGCGGTGAACGAAGCAGGACGCGCGCGCTGGGGGGCATTCCCGCAGGTCATCTCGGACGACACCTTCGCCCGGCTGCAATTCGCGGAAACCGAGCGTTTCCTGGTGGACGAGCCCTATGAATGGCCGCTGGCCGAGGGGTTCGGGCCGCTGGTCCGGGTCCGGCGCCGCCAGGACGCCGGCGTGGCCGAGATCGCCCGGCTGTTTCCCGACCTGCCCCCGCGCCAGGGCCATGTCCGCCCCGGCAGGGCGGAACTCGCCCGGCTGGCCGCCGCCGATCCGCCGGGTTTCGCCGCCTATGCCGCCGTGGCGCTGGCGGTGCGGCTGGGCCGCAACCGCCAGGAATGGGCGCGCGGCCGCTAGTCGGCGGCGAACTCCTGCACCACCTGCCAGGCAAGTTCCTGAAGCACGGCGGCCTGCTCCTTGGGCACGAGGGGATAGGGACCGCTGCCGCCGGGAATACGGTTGGTCAGCCCGACCGGGCTTTTGCCGGTCAGGGTCGCGTAATGGATCATGGCGATGTAGTAAGACCCGCCCTGCTCGGTCGGATGGATGTCGTCGCCGAAAAAGTCGCGGATCGAGGTCGCGCCAGGAACCTTGCCCGCTTCGGCGGCATCGTGCAGCCGCACCATGCCCAGCCCCACCGGAACCAGCCGCATCGGCTCGGCCCCCTCGGGCAGGTCGAGGTTCACGTGATCGGCGATCGACTGCCATTGCGGCAGGTCCGCCAGGATGCGGTCGCGCCACGGCCGTGTCGAATCCGGGTCGATATAATCCCAGGTCTGGTAGAGATAGGGCTTGACCCCGGGATTGGACTGCCGCGCCAGTTCGACCCATTTCGCGGCATAGCCAAGGCTGTCGTGATATTCCATCGCCGGGGCCAGCGGCACGCGCTCGGTAATGACCAGGGCGTCCACGGCATGGTCGGGCAGCCATTCGCGCCCGTTCACCCCCTGCGCGTGATGCGCCTCCTTCCACTGCCATTCGAGCGGGGCGCCGTTGAGGATCTGCATTTCCACCGGCTCTTCCAGCAGGCCCTGCATCATGCCCGGCAGCGTCGTGCCGACCAGGCTGTGGCCGATGTAGAAAGCCGAGACGCTTTCAATTAAAAATTGCATCACACCCGCCATATCAACAACCTTCGATTGCGAATTGCCTTTGCCCAGCATCGCATTCCGGCATGGCGAAATCCACTCAATTCAACCGATAGTTGCCAATATAAAGCCGCAACAACCGGAATGCCGCCCGTTCAGTAAAATCCTCGGGTTTTGCTCAATATGATTACCCAGGGAAGAGGCGGCCCCTCCCGATCAAAAATCATTTGCAACCAATTGTTTTTAAACGAACCTATACTTTTCGGCAGTGTCCAAATTCGTTCTAGTTTTATTCAAACGCACAGCTATACTGCGAGTGTAGTGATGAGGGCGGGTTTTGAAATGCGGCACACCACGGATTTCGATATCGAGACAATCGACCCGGTGCTGCAAACGGCCGCAAACGGAAACACCAATCAACCCCTGGGGGCCCGCTCCCTTTACTCGCGCTTTATCAAGCGGCCGCTGGACATTACCGCCGTGCTTCTGGCGGTGCCGATTGTAGTGCCGGTGGTTCTGATCCTGGCGCTGGTGATCCTGTGGCATGGCGAGAAGCCTTTCTACACCCAGTTGCGGGTCGGCCGGTCCGGCCGCAGCTTCCGGTTGTGGAAGCTGCGCACCATGGTCGAGGATGCAGATCGGCGGCTGGCGGAATACCTGGCCGCCAATCCCGAGGCCAGGGCGGAATGGGATCTGACGCAGAAGCTGAAGAACGATCCGCGCATCACCTCGACTGGCCGCTTCTTGCGCAAGACTTCTCTGGACGAGTTGCCGCAGCTGTGGAACGTGCTGCGCGGCGACATGAGCATCGTCGGCCCGCGGCCGATGATGATCGAACAGGCACCGCTTTATCCGGGGGCGGATTACTATCATCTGCGGCCGGGTGTCACCGGGCTGTGGCAGATCTCGGACCGCAATGACAGCACCTTCGCCGCCCGCGCGACTTTCGACGCGCGCTATGCAGCCGAGTTGAGCTTCAGCAGCGATGTCGCCATCATCGCCAGGACCGTGGGCGTGGTGCTGCGCTGCACCGGCTATTGAACGGTGCGGCCGCGTTCGGCCTGCATCTCGTGCCGCTCGACGCACCTGAAACGCCGCCAGGCGATGAAAAGGATAGCGGCCGTTCCGCTGACGATATAGATCAGCAGCGCGGCCCAGAACGGCAGATCGAAGGCGGCAAACCCGATCAGCGCGCTGGCCAAGGCAATTGCGACACCAAGGGTCAGGATGCCAGTCAGAGGTTTTCTCCTCAAATGTACAAATCCTCGGGTCAATAGTGCCAAAGAAACCGGAAATCGCTAGACAAACTTTGGTGCGTCTTGCGGTAATACGGCATATCCGCCCATTGTTCAGCAAAAATAAGCGCCAACCAGCCGAAAACCTCGGCCAATAACGCGGCCCGAGGGCTTTTTTTCTTGGGAAAGGGATCGCCGCCTTGCGAATCGGTTATTTGATC
The DNA here is from genome assembly GCF_046335115.1 of Paracoccus sp. P2. Taxonomy (NCBI): domain Bacteria; kingdom Pseudomonadati; phylum Pseudomonadota; class Alphaproteobacteria; order Rhodobacterales; family Paracoccaceae; genus Paracoccus; species Paracoccus sp. P2. The sequence continues at coordinate 24,335 of NZ_JBGOSN010000015.1, forward strand.
AATACCTACCCCCGCCCCTCGCACAGCTTCATCCGGCGGGAAATCGCGGCGCTTGAGGCCCAGGGGCTTGAAATCCACCGATTCGCCATGCGGGGCGACAGCGGCGCTCTGAGCGACCCCGCCGACCTGGCCGAACATGCCCGCACCGAGCGGGTGCTGGAGGCCGGGGCCGGCCGGCTTCTGGCCGATCTCGCCGGCCGGGGCGCGGCAAATCCGGCGCAGTTCGCCGCCGCCATGCGGCTGGCGCGGCGCCGGGCACGGGCCGGGGAAAGCAGCCTTGCCCGGCAGCTGATCTATATGGCCGAAGGGGCGCGGGTGGCCGGCCGGGCACGGGAACTGGGGCTTGCGCATATCCATGCGCATTTTGGCACCAATTCGGCCAGGGTCGCCGCCTATGCGCGCCTGCTGGACGGTCCGCGCTTCAGCTTCACCGTCCACGGCCCCGAGGAGTTCGACAACATCCAGGCGCTGGACCTGGGCGGAAAGCTGGCCCTGGCCGCGTTCTGCGTCGCCGTCAGCAGCTATGGCCGCTCGCAGCTTTGCCGCTGGGCAGGGCCCGGCGACTGGGACAAGGTCCATGTCGTGCATTGCGGCCTGGACCTGGACCGCTGGACCCAGCCGCGGCCCCTGCCGCCCGGCCCGTTCCACATGGTCGCCGTCGGCCGCTTTGCCGAGCAGAAGGGCTTCGGCCTGCTGATCCGCGCCTTCGCCCTGGCCTGGCGCCGCGCCCCCGGCTTGCGCCTGTCGCTGGTCGGCGATGGCGAATTGCGCCCGCAGATCGAGGCGCTGGTCGCCGCCGAGGGCATGGGCCAGGCCGTCCGCCTGCTTGGCTGGCAGGACGAGGCGGGCGTGCGCGCCGCCATGGAGGCCGCGCATGCGCTGGTCGCGCCCAGCTTCGCCGAGGGCCTGCCGGTGGTCATCATGGAGGCCATGGCCTGCGCCCGCCCGGTGATCGCCACCTATATCGCCGGCATCCCCGAACTGGTCCGCCCCGGACAAGAGGGCTGGCTGGTCCCCGCCGGCGATGCCGAGGCCCTAGCCGAAACCATGCTGCAAGCCGCCGAAACCGACCACGCCACGCTGGAACGCATGGGCGCCGCGGCCCGCGCCCGCGTCACGGAACGCCACGATATCCGCGAATCCGCCCGGCGTCTGGCGGCGCTGTTCAGCCGCGCCACAGGCTGAGCGCCAGCCAATAGCCCGCCGCCTGCCCCCAGCGCCCGCCGATCAGCCGGTCGCCCATGCAGGCGCGGAACCGCAGCGCATCGATCACCACCGGGACCGCGCGGAAGTCCAGCATTCGACCTGTCAGCGGATATTGCGCCTTGAACATCGCCTCCTTGGCGCAAAAGGCCAGCAAGGCATCCCCGGCCCCCTTCAGGCGAAAGGGCATGATGGTCTCGGCCAGACCTTCCGGAAGGGCGCGGCCGCAAGGCTCAAGATCGACCCCGACGCTGGCCCCGCCGGGTGGGGCAGCGATGGCGATGCAGTAATCGCCGCCATGCGACAGACTGGCGCGGATGCCCGGCGGCAGGTCCGGCCGGCGGTCGGAACGCGCCGGGATGGGTCGATCCGCCGGCAGGTCATGCCCGGCCTGCCGGATCGCCGCGCGCAGCGCCATGCGCCCCAAGGCGAACTCTCGCCGCCGCTTCGGGACAGCGCGGGCGATGGCCCCCGCCTCCTCGGGCAAAAGCGGCGCCGGCTCGGCCGTCAGCGGCAGCACCGCGCAGCCATGACCCGCGGGCAGCAGGCGCCGTGCCAGCGCGTCGAGCGCCGCCGCCCCGCTCACCGCCCACCGCGCAGCTGCGCCCGCAGGGCCCGGCGCCGGGCCATGGCATCCTCGGCCGCCAGAACCGGCTCGGGCACCGCTGGCGGCGTAGGCTTGGGCGTGGGCGCAGGTGCAGGCGCGGGCACCGCCGGGGCGGCAGCCGTGCTAGCCGGCGCCAGCGAGGCGACGTGCTTCAGGAAATCCGCCATGACCGGGAAGCGGAAGATATCCGTCACCCCCAGCCGCGGCAGCGCCAGCCGGTCGCGCATGGTCCGGTGCAGCTGGATCGCCAGCAACGAATGCCCGCCGAGCGCGAAGAAGTTGTCGCGCGGGCCGATCTGCTCGACGCCCAGCACCTCGGACCACAGCGCCTGCACCGCCTGCGCCAGATCCTCGGTCGGGGCGTTGGCGGCGACAGCAGTGGTGGCCTCGACGGTCGGCGGCGCCACCGGAGCGGAGGCGACGGCACCCGGCACCGGCAGATGCTTGCGGTCGAGCTTGCGGTTCGGGGTCAGCGGCATCTTTTCCAGCCGCACGATCCGCCCCGGCACCATATGCGCCGGCAGATGCGCCAGCAGCGCCTCGCGCAGCCCCTTCTCGCACAGCTCGCCCGCGCCGGTGACATAGGCCACCAGCCGCTTGTCGCCGGGGGCATCCTCGCGCACCAGCGCCACCGCCTCGCGCACGCCGGGCTGGGCGGCCAGCTGCGCCTCGATCTCGCCCAGCTCGATGCGGAAGCCGCGCAGCTTCACCTGGTGGTCGGCCCGGCCGATATAGTCGAGGCCGCCATCCTCGCGCCAGCGCACCAGATCGCCTGTGCGATACATGCGCGCGCCCCAAGGCGCGCCGCGATCCGCGGGCACGAAGGGATCGGGCCGGAAAGCCGCCGCAGTCAGATCCTCGCGCCGCCAATAGCCGCGGGTCACACCATGGCCGCCGATCCAAAGCTCGCCCTGCGCGCCGGGAGGGACCGGCACGCCGTCCGCGTCCAGCACGTAAAGCTGGGTATTGGCGATGGGCCCGCCCAGCGTCACCTCGGCCGCATCGGTCAGGTCGGCCACCGTGGACCAGATCGTCGTCTCGGTCGGGCCATACATGTTCAGCACCCGCGCCCGCGTCGCCGCCCTGATCTCGGCCAGCAGCGAGGGTGGCAGCGCCTCGCCGCCGACCATCACGCATGTCAGCCCGGCCATCGCCGCCGCCACCTGCGGGTCCGAGACCAGGATGCGCGCCATGCTGGGCGTGCATTGCAGATGCGTCACCTTCCAGCGCCGGATCTGCGCCGCGATCGAGAAATCGCCGTCCTCGGGTTCGGCGCCATGCGGGTTCACCTCGGCCCGCAGCCGCGCCAGCAGCGGGAAGCCGGCCATGACCTGCTCGGGCGCGATGCCATAGTCGATCAGGCAGGCGATCTCGCCCACGCCGATGGCCTTCAGCTGCTCGACCCGCGCGATGCCGTCCTCGATGGAGCCGAAAAGGCCGGAATCCTCGAAATAGCGCAGGAAAGCGAATTCCAGGATGCCGTCCAGCTCTTCCTCGGAGAGCGAGCCGAGGTCGATGGCCATCGGGTTGGTCATGCCCGCCGGGCGGCGGAAGGCCGGGAAATCCCAGGCATATTGCTTGACCAGCGCCGCGGCGCTTTTCAGGTAGTTCTTCATCGGCTCGCGGGCGATCTCGCGCGCCGTCTCGCGATCCTCGGCCAGGCAGGTATGCAGCATCAGCGTGACGGTAAAGCGCGCCGGGTCATGGCCGGCCTCGCGCAGCGCCGCGTGGTAATCCTTGATCCGCGCCGCGACCGTGTCGATACTTTGCCCCAGCAGATGGGTCAGCACGTTCATGCCCAGCCGCCCGGCCTCGACCCAGGTTTCCGGGTTGCCGGCGACGGTCATCCACAGCGGCAGTTCCTTTTGCACCGGACGCGGCTGCGTCACCACGCCGAACAGGCTGCCGTCCTTGCGCGGGAACTCGACCGCCTCGCCGCGCCACAGCCGGCGCAGCTGGTCGATCCCCTGGGCCAGTGCGGTCTTGTTGTTCGGCGGCGCGTTTTCCGGGCGCAGCACGAAATCGTCCGGCTGCCAGCCCGAGGCGATGGCCAGCCCCGCCCGGCCCGAGGTCAGGTTGTCGATCACCGCCCATTCCTCGGCCACGCGGGCCGGATGATGCAGCGGCAGCACGCAGCTGCCGGCGCGCACGGCGACGTTTTTCGTCACCGCCGCCACCGCCGCGCCGGAAACCGCCGGGTTCGGATAGGGGCCGCCGAAGGCGTGGAAATGCCGCTCGGGGGTGTAGACCGCGACGAAGCCGTTCTGGTCGGCAAAGCGCGCGCCCTCCAGCAAAAGCTGGTATTTCTTCGGGCCGGGGCCGTCGTCATTGCCCCAGTAGAACAGGCTGAAATCCATGCCGCCGGATGGCTCGCGGCGCGGCTGCGCCGGCGTCGAGGAGACGGCGAGCCGCGATTCCTCGCCCGCGATCACCAGTTTCAGCCCCCGCGCCAGCGACCAGAAGATCTCCAGCACCGAGATGTCGAAGGACAGGCTCGTGACCGCCAGCCAGGCATCGCCCGGCTGGTGCGGGATCACCACATCCATGCCGGCGAAGAAGTTCGCCACGTTGCGATGCTCGACCATCACCCCCTTGGGCCGGCCGGTCGAGCCCGAGGTGTAGATCAGATAGGCCAGGTTTTCCGGCCCGGCCTGGTTGACCGGCGCCGCCACCAGACCATGCGGCAGGTCGGTCGGAATGGCCACCACCTGCGCGCCATGCGCGGGCAGCCTCTCGGCCAGACCGTCCTGGACCAACACCACCCGCGCGCCGGAATCCTCGATGTACAGCTCGATGCGGTCGGCGGGGTAGTCCGGGTCGAGCGGCACATAGGCGCCGCCCGCCTTCCAGATCGCCAGCGCGCCGATCACCAGCTCGGGCGAGCGTTTCGCGAACAGGCCCACCGGCTGGTCCGGGCCGACGCCCATCGCCACCAGCTTTTCGGCCAGCGCGTTGGCGGCGCGATCCAGCTGGCTGCGGGTCAGGCTGTGATCCTCGAAAGCCAGCGCCACCGCATCGGGGTTCTCGGCGGCCTTTTCCGCGATCAGCTCGTGAATGCAGGCCAGCCGCACATCCAGCTGCGTGGCATTGCGGCCGACCAGCAGCTCCTCGCGCTCGGCCGCGTCCATCAGGGGGATGTCGCGCAGCGCCGTGGAGCCGGGCAGCGCCAGCCCGCCGTCCAGCGCCCGGGCCAGCCGCTGCGCCTGCGCCGGCGTGACGCGGGCCGGGTCGTGGTCCAGCCATGCGCCGTCCCCGGCCAGGGTCACGGTCAGCGCCGCGCCATTGACCGGGCCGCCGGCATGCAGGCTGATCGCCAGATCCGGCGTGGCCATGTCGCGCAGCTCGGGCGCGCGGTGCAGCAGGTCGGCCATGAAGAAGCCGCGCTTCGCCTGATCGGCGATCTCTGCCGCCAGCGCCTGTCCCAGATCGGCCAGCGTGCGCTCGCCCGGCGCCTCGACCGCCAGCGGCTGCCAGTCGGCAACGATGCCCGCCGCCTCGGGCTGGCCCTGCGGCCGCAGCGCCAGGTCGAACTGGGCCTGTCCGGCCAGCCGCGCCAGCAGCGCCGCGGCCAGCGCGATGCGCTCGGGTCCGGCGCCGGGCAGTAGGGGCAGGCGCTGCGTCGCGCCCGAGCCCTCGCCCGGCAGCACCGCCGGGTTCATCCGCGTCAGCCGCGCGCGCCAGAAGCCGTCATGCTTGGCGGCCTGCGCGGCCAGATCGGCCAGCCGCGCGCGCTCCTCGGCGGCCAGCGCCGGGATCACCGTGCCGACCGGAGGCAGCTCGCCGCGAAAGACCAGCCGGATCGCCGCATCGGCGGCGGCGATGGTGGCGATATCGCCGTGAAGGGCCAGCACGGTGCCCGGCGCGGCGCTGGCCGGCTCGGTCCCGGCCGAGGCGGTGACTGCCAGCACCCGGCCATCGGCCAGCCGGACCTTGGCCTCGGCCAGCGGGTTCCAGTAGCCGCCATGATCGAGCCCGCGCACCAGCGCGCAGATGCGCCCCGCCGGCTGGGCAAAATCGATCACGCCCGCGGCCTCGGGGCGCTTGTCGCGGCCGACATAGCTGCGCTGCGACAGGTCCTGCTTCACCCGCTGCGGGCCGGCCCCTTCCAGCTGCGCCACCACCTCGGCAAAGCTTTCGGCCCCGCGGGCGAAGCAGCGGGCGTTCAGGGTCAGCGCGGTGTCGTCGGGGCGGATCTCGAACAGGGTCTGGGTGAGGATGTCGCCCTCGTCCACGCCGCCTTCGATCATGTGCCAGGTGACGCCGTGCTGCGCCTCGCCACCGATGATCGCCCAGACCGGGGCGTTCAGCCCCGCCAGCCGCGGCAGCGGCCCGTCGTGGAAGTTGATCGCGCCCAGCCGGCCGCGCGCCAGCATCTCGGGGCGCAGGATCGACAGGTTGGCGACGCTGAACAGCCAGTCGGCAGGCGGCGCATCGGGGGCCATCGGCGCGTCCTGATCCTCGACCGCAAGACCGGCGCCCTGCGCCCAGTCGCGCAGGTCGGGATTGCGCGTCACCACCGCATGGATGCGATGCCCGCGCGCCAGCAGCGTCTCGGCCGCGTGGCGCAAGAGGGATTCGTTACCCACCAGAATCGCGGAAAATTGCGTCATGGCTTACCCTTTTCAACATGAACGGGCTTTGGTTGCGGACGAAAGGCGTGACGCATCAGCTGCGCCAGATGGCCCGGCGGCCCGTCCGGCTTGCGCCCCGACAACAGGCAGCGCAGGCGGAACACCCCCGCGCCCCCCAGATGGGCGGCCGTGGCCCAAAGCGCACCCAGCCGCCCATGATGTTTCTCGAAATAGCGCCGGCGCGAGTCGTACCAGTAATCCGGCGCGCGCCGCCATTCCTTCATGCCGGTGCTGACCGAACCGATATGCAGCACCAGGCTTTCGACGACGTAATGGGTCTGCCAGCCCGCCAGCGCGGCGCGACGGCACAAGTCGGTTTCCTCGTAGTAAAGAAAGAACCCCTCGTCGAAGAGCCCGATGCGGTCCAGCACCTCCATGCGGATCATCATCGACGCCCCCGCCGACCAGTCCACCCGCCCCGAGACCAAGGGCTGGGGCAGCGAGACGACCTTGCGGCTGAGCAGGCGCGAGATCGGCCCGGTGCGGCTCATCGCCTCGAACTCGCTCAGGGCGCTGGGAAAGCGGAAGGCGGTGGTATGCGGCACGTCATCGGTGCCGCGCAAGCGCGAGCAGGCGATCCCGGCCCGCGGATGCGCAGCCAGATAGTCGACCAGCGCCCGGATCGCGCCGGGCTGCGGAATCGCGTCGGAATTCAGCAGATAGACCAGGTCGGCGCGGCGCCCGTCCGGCAGACCCTGCCGGATGCCGTGATTGTTGCCGGCGCCGAAGCCGCCGTTCCAGCCCGACTGCACCACCGCGACGCGATCCGAAGGCCAGCCGCGCACCTGCACCCCGGCCAGCATCGCCTCGTAGCTGCCATCGCCGGAATCGTTGTCCACGATGGTCAGCCCGCCGTCGATGCCCTGCATTTCGCGCAACGCGGCCTCGGCGGCCTGCAAGGACATCTCTGGCGTGCGCCAGTTCAGCACGATGACATGGACGCTGGGCGGGGTGGCGGCCTGGTCCATGGTCACTCCGCCGCCTTGACCCTTGCCGGGGCGTCCGCATCGGCATCGCGCAGGATCTCGCGCAGAACCGAGGCAAGGCGGCGCACGTTCGGCTCCAGCACCATGGAATCGTGGTCGCCCGGCACCTCGATCACCCGCAGGTCGGGCATCCAGGGCGTCCAGCCATTGTCCTCGACCACATAGTCGCGGCCGGAATTGATCCAGCGCCCGCCCGTCACCTTCCAACGCCGGTCGAGCGGCGGGCGGAACATCGCCACCGGTCCGGCCCAGACCGAAAGCCGCATCTTGGGCAGCGCCGCCAGGAAAGCCGCCTCGATGGCGAGGTCGTGGAAGGTGCCGGTCGCCTCCGAGCCGACCTCGGCCTCGACCGCCCTGGCCTTGCTGCGGCGCTGGAACTCGTAGGCGACGCGGTCGCGCAGCCATTTCCAGAGAAAGCCCGCGCCCCCCTCGCGCAATTCGCCCAGGCGGATCGCCAGCCGGTCCTTGCGGCTGACCGGCTCGCGCAGCGGCAAGGGCGTGTCGAGCATGACCAGCATCGCCACCTCCTCGCCCGCCGCGCGCAACTGCCGCGCCATCTCATAGGCGGTCAGCCCGCCACCCGAGAAACCGCCGATCAGATAGGGGCCGGCCGGCTGAATCTGGCGCAGTTCCTCGATATAGTCGCGGGCGGCTTCGGTGAAATCCTCATGCGGCTTGTCGTCGCCCAAGAGGCCGCGCGCCTGGATGCCCCAGAAACGGCGGTCCGGCCCCAGCCGCTGCGCCAGCTGCCGCAGGTTCATGATATTGCCGAACATGCCGGCGACCATGAAGAAGGGCGTGCCCTCGCCCCGCCCGCCCATATCGACGAGGAAGCGGAAGCGCGGCCGGGCCGAAACCGGCAGCTCGCGCACGTTGTCGGGCGAGACCAGCTCGCGCGGGCCGGTGCGCTCCTCGACCAGGGCGGCCAATTCGGCGATGGTCGGCGCCTCGAACAGGGTCGAGATCGGCAGGTCCACGCCGAAGGCCTTGCGCAGCTGGCCGAACATGCGCACCGCGATCAGCGAATGGCCGCCCAGGTCGAAGAAGCTGTCGGCGGCGCCGACCTGGGCGATGCCCAGGAGTTCGGACCAGATCGCCGCCAGTTCGGCCTGGATGCCCGGCGACGGTTCGACGAAATCGCTGTCGAGGTCGGGGCGCTCGAAGCCGCCCTCGGCGGGCGCGGCATCCTCGACCACCCCCGCCTCGGCGATCAGCGCCGGCAGGTCCAGCGACGAGACATAGACCTGAGAAAGCCCGGTCGAGATCGCCCGGCTGAGCATGGCCGGGCCGATGGCGGCCGGGATGCCCTGGCTGATATTGTGATGCAAGCGCCGCTCGGCAGGGGACAGGCTGCACGGCGGCTGCACCCGTGCCTGCGGCGTGGCGGCAATCGCCGCCGCCAGCTTGCGCAGGGCAAAACCCTTGATCTCGGCGCAGACCGTGCCGTCCGCCGCCGCCAGGGTGATGTCGAATTGCGCCATGCCCTGCGCGTCGATGTTCTCGCCGGCATTGCGGATGCGGCTGATGACCTGCGCCGGCAAGGGCGCGTAAAGCCGGATCGAACCATAGCCCATCGGCACCCAGAGATGCTCGGGCGTCCAGCCCTTGATAAGCGGCATGGCCCAGCCGGTGGCGATGTCCAGAAGCGCCGGATGCGCCAGCCATTCCCCGGCCTCGGCAGCGTATTCGGGCGCAAGCGACAGCTCCGCCACGCCCTCGTCGCCGACAATGCGATAGCGGCGCAGCACCTGCCAGCGCGGGCCGAAATCCATCCGGCCTTCCTGCGCCGAAGGCAGCGCCGCGCCCTGCCCGTCCCGATCCCACGGCCCGCCGACGGCCAGCGGCTCGGGCGCCGCCTCGTGCAATCCGAAAACCAGCGCCGAGACATTCGGCTCGCCCTGCGGATCGTCCAGGATCTCGACGCGCATGGCATCGCCCTCGGGCAGGACGCGGGTGCTGACCAGCGCGGTATCGAAAACCAGCACCGGGCGGCGGAATTCCAACTCGCGGATCGCCAGCGGCAGGGCCAGCCCGCATTCCAGCGCGGCTTCCGAGATCAGCTCGATCCAGCCGGTGCCGGGCATCAGCGCCTGGCCCTGGGCGGTCTTGTGGCCGCCGATGATCCAGTCCTGCATCTTCAGCGCGGTGCGGAACTCGCGCCCGCCCGGCATGGGCAGGCTTTCGTCCAAGAGCGGCCGGCCCTGCGGCACAGCGACGGCCGAGGCGGTGTCGAGCCCCATGGCCCGCGCCGCCATGCCGGCATCGGCCCAGACGCCCCAGTTGACCGCCACCACCCGGCCCAGCGCCGCGGGCGCCAAGCGTGCCACCGCGTTCAGATATTCGTTGGCGGCGACGTAATCCGCCTGCCCCGCCGGCGCGATCACCGAGGAGGTCGAGGAGAACAGCACCGTCAGCTTGGCGGGATTGTCCGCCAGCGCCTCGATCAGCGCGCGGGTGCCCAGCAGCTTCGGCGCCAGCACGTCCCAGGCCTCGTCGTCGGTCTTGGCGGCGATCAGGCTGTCGCGGATCACGCCCGCGGCGTGCAGCACCACGTCGAGGCTGCCGAAGCGCGCCTTGGTCTCGGCCACGGCGCGGGCCATGTCCTCGGGGCTGGTCACGTCGGCGCGGATCGCCAGCACCTCGGCGCCCAGCGATTCCAACTGCCGGACCGAGGCCATGACGGCCGGCGAATCCACCCGGCCGCGCGTGGTCAACGCCAGTTTCGCGCCGCCGCGCTGCGCCAGCTCACGGGCGATGGCCTGGCCGATGCCGCCGAAGCCGCCGGTGATCAGGCAGGCCGCGCCCTGCGGGATGGCGGCCATGCCGTCATCCTCCAGCGCGACCTTTTCAAGGCTTTGCTCAAAGCGGCGCCCGTCGCGCCATGCGGCGACGGCGGCGCCCGAGGGGGCCAGCGCCTCCTCCAGCAGGTTGGCGGCCAGCGCCTCCAGGCCCCCCTTCGCCGGCAGACGCACATCCACCAGACGGCCCGAGACGTTCGGCATCTCATGCGGCATGACGCGGATCGGCCCGGCGGCGGTGGCCTTTTCCGGCACCGGCGCCGGTTCGTCGGCGACGCGCAGCGCGTCGTTGCAGATGGCGATCACCTCCAGCTTCGCATCCGGCAGTTCGGCGCCGATGGCCTGGGCCAGATGCAAAAGGCCGAAGAAGCCGCGCTCCAACTGGCTGTTGAGCAGGCTGGAGCCGGGACGGAACTTCGCCCCCTGCGTCACCGACCACAGATGCAGGATGCGGTCGGGCACCATGTCCTGCCCGGCCAGCGCGGCCAGCAGCATCTCATAGCCCTCGCGGTCGGATTCGACCGGAAGGGTGAAGCGGTCTTGGCCCTTATCGGCGAAGGTATCGCCCACCTCGACCGCCGCGACGCGCTGGCCGCGGGACCGCAGCGCATCGATCACACGCTCGGCAAGGCCCAGATCGTCGGCAAAGACCAGCCAGTTCCGCTGCCCCTGCGCGACCGGCCCCTGCGGCCCGATCTCGATATTCGGCGATGCCAGCTTCCAGGCCGGGCGCCAGCCCCAGTCCGCCGGTTCCTCGATCCGGGCCAGTTCCTCGGCGGTCTCCGCCGCGGCATTGGCCGAACGCTCGATGAAATAGCGCCTGCGCTGGAAGGCATAGCCCGGCAGCGACAGGCGCCGGCGCCGGGCACCGCCCCAGACCTGATCCCAGTCGATCTGCCCGCCGCAGGCCCAGAACCGCGCCAGCGCAGCCATGAAATAGCTGTCGTCGCCGGTGGCGTGGTCGCGGTGGCGCAGGGTCGAGATCACCTGGTTGGCGGCGACCGCCGGATGCGCCTTGGTCATGGCCTGCATGGCCCGGCCCGGCCCGACCTCGACGAACACCCGCCCCGGCACCTGCGCCAGATGCGCGATGCCGTCGGCAAAGCGCACGGTGCCGCGCAGATGCGCGACCCAATAGTCGGGGCTGGTCGCCTCGGCCGCCGTCAGCGGCAGGCCCGAGCGGTTCGAGATGATCGGGATCTGCGGCGCATTCAGCGGGATCGAGGCGAGATAGGCGCGGAATTCGCCCAGCACCGGCTCCAGCAGCCGCGAATGCGCGGCGATGGAGATGGCAATGCGCTGGCATTCCACCTCGCGCGCCGCCATGCGCTCGGCAAAGCGGTCCAGCGCCGCGTCAGGGCCGGAGACCACCGACAGGCCCGGCCCGTTCACCGCCGCGAGGTCCAGTTCCAGTTCGGCCAGCTCGGCGGCGAAATCCTCGGGCGCAAGCGGCACCGACAGCATGCCGCCCGCCGGCACCCGGTCCATCAGCAGCCCGCGCAGGCGCACCAGGCCGATGCAATCCTGAAAGCTCATCACGCCGGCGATGCAGGCAGCGGTGTTCTCGCCCATGGAATGGCCGATCAGCGCCGCCGGCGTCACGCCCCAGCTGATCCACAGCTGCGCCAGCGCGTATTCGGTGATCATCAGCAGCGGCAGTTGCAGCGAGGGCTGCAGAAGCCGGCGGTCCGCCTCGGCCTCGGCGCCCGGCTCGGGCAGCCAGAGCGCGCGCAGGTCGGTGCCATGCGTGGCCGCCATATGGTCGAGGCCGCGGTCCATCCATTCGCGGAACACCGGCTCGGTCTGGTAGAGTCCGCGCGCCATGCCGGCATATTGCGCGCCGCCGCCGGGCAGCATGAACACCGCCTCGGCCGGATCGCCCGCCTGCTGGTGATCGAAGACCAGCAGCGGATCGGGATCGGCCAGAAGCCGCGCCGCCTCGGCCGCATCATGCGCGACCAGCACGCGCCGGCGGTCGAACTGCCGCCGGCCCTGCGTCAGGGTAAAGCACAGGTCGGCCATGTCCACGCCCGGATTGGCCTGCAGCCAGCCCGCCAGCGCGGCCGAATTGGCATCCAGCGCCGCCTTGCTGCGGCCCGAGACGGCGATGATGTGGAAGGGCCAGTCGGATTCGTCCGAAGCCTCGGCCAGCGGCGGTTCCTGCACGATCACATGCGCATTGGTGCCGCCGACGCCCAGCGAGTTCACCCCGGCCCGGCGCGGTCCCGGCACCGGCCAGTCGCTGAGCCGGTCGTTGACCTGGAACGGTCCGCCCTCAAAGTCGATGGCGGGGTTGGGCGCCTCGTAGTTCAGGCTGGCCGGGATCTTGCCGTGATGCACCGCCAGCGCCGACTTGATGAGGCCCGCGCTGCCCGCCGCCGTATCCAGATGGCCGATATTGGTCTTGACCGAGCCGATGCGGCACGGCCCCTGCCGCGTGCCGTCCGAGACCCGCGCATAGGCCTGGTTCAGCGCCGCCACCTCGATCGGGTCGCCCAGCGCCGTGCCGGTGCCGTGGCATTCGACATAGCCGATGCTGTCCGAGGAAACCCCGGCCATGACCAGCGCCTCGGCCACCGCCTGCGCCTGGCCCTCGACGCTGGGGGCCAGATAGCCCGCCTTGGCGGCGCCGTCGTTGTTGATGGCCGAGCCCTTGATCACCGCCCAGATGTGATCGCCGTCGGCCAGCGCATCACGCAGCCGGCGCAGCGCCACCACCGCCGCACCGCTGCCGAAGACGGTGCCCTGCGCGCGATGGTCGAAGGCATGGCAATGGCCGTCGGGCGACAGGATCTCGTTCTCCTTGTAGAGATAGCCCAGGCCATGCGGCAGCTCGATGGTCACGCCGCCGGCCAGCGCCATGTCGCATTCGCCCGAGTTGAGCGACTGGCAGGCCATGTGGATCGCCACCAGCGAGCTGGAACAGGCGGTCTGCACGCTGATGCTGGGCCCCTTGAGGTCGAAGACATGGCTGACGCGGGTGGACAGGAAATCCTTGTCGTTGCCGGTATGGCGCAGCAGGAAATGGCCCACGCCATCGACCAGGTCGCGGTTCGAGCAGACGTTCCAATAGTAATAGCTGCCCATGCCGCAACCGGCCCAGACGCCGATATTGCCGGCGAAACGCTCGGGCGGGTGGGCGGCATCCTCCAGCGCGTGCCAGCAGGTTTCCAGGAACTTGCGGTGCTGCGGGTCCATGATCGCCGCTTCCTTGGGCGAAAGCCCGAAGAACTCGGCATCGAATTCGTCGAACTGCCCGAGGATGCCGGCCGAAGGCACATAGTTCGGATCCGACAGCCGCGCCCGCGACTCGCCCCGCGCGATCAGCTCGGCGTCGGGGATGCGCCGGATCGACTCGACCCCGCGGCACAGGTTGTCCCAGTATTCGGCGACCCCCGCGGCGCCCGGCAACTGGGCGGCCATGCCGATGATAGCGATATCACCGTCTTCGACGGCGGGTTTGTCAAAGACCATGCGGTGCCTCATTGAACTCGTGGAATGCCCCGGCGGGCAGCAATGACTTAACAACTGGCGCGCGTATCCGGCATAGCGAATCCGGCGCTTCGGACCAACCTATAAAACCGTCCGCAGGCCTGCCTTTTTAGGCAGAATCCGCTGGGCCGCCGGCAGATCGGCCGGATCGGAGACCCCCTGCCGCAGCCGGCGTGCATTGCCCAGCAGCGCCCCGGCGGTCAGCCAGGTCAGCGGCGTCATGGTCGCATTGGGAATCAGGTCCAGCATGTTCATCGCCAGCATCAGCGAGATCGCGCCCAGCACCACCATCTCGGCCTTGCGGGGCGGATGCCGGCCGCCCGGCATCGCCCGCAGCAACGCCAGGATCGGCGTCAGCAGCAGCAGAAGCTGCGCCAGGTAGCCGAAGATGCCCCGCGCGCCGATCAGGATCACCCATTGCCCGTCCGGCACCGAGGTCAGCCGGCCGTTATAGGGGTCATAGAACAGCGACCGCCCCCAGCCGCCCCAGCCGAAAGCCGGCCGCTCCATCGCGCGCTCCAGCAGTTCCTCCTCGTTCATTAGCCGGAACTCGAGCGAGCGCCCCCGCTCGGGCGAGATGGACATGGCCAGGTTGACGATACCCTGCAGCGGCATCCAGGGGGTGGTGCGCAGCGTCGGATAGGAGACGGCGGCGGTGGCCACCAGCGCCGCCGCCAGCACCATCATGCGCGGCCGCGCCAGAGCCACCAGCGGCGCCGCCATCAGCGACTGCACCAGCGCGCCTGCCGATTTGCACAGGAAGACGATGCAGGCCAGGTAGACCGCGATCAGGATGTTGCGCCGCGTCGGTTCGTTGCGGGCAAAGGCGATGGCGGCCAGAAAGGCGGTCATCGTCATCAGCGCCACCCATAGCGGATGTTCCAGGAAGACGATGGGGCGGTAGCCGCCATAGCGGATGGTCTGGACGAAATCGTGCTGGAAAAAGCCATACACCCAGACGTTGATCTGCGGGCTCATCCGCAGTTCGATCAGCATGGGCACGGTATAGCACAGGACGCCCAGCAGCAGGCTGCGCGCCCAGAGCTGGGCGCCCCTGGCATTCCAGAGCAGCTTGTAGCCCAGGAAGAAGGGCAGCAGCAGCAGCGTCTGCACGATCAGGTCGGCCACGCCCTGGCTGATCGACATGGCCGGCCGATAGGTCACGCCGTCGATCAGCGGGTCGGGATTGGTCAACGCCGTCAGGATCGGCGAGGCGAAGTTCATCGCCAGGAGCAGCACGACCCAAGCCCCCATGGGCGGCGGCGGGGGCTCGCTCCGGGCGCGCTCCTTGGTGACGAAATAGACCATGACGGCGGCGGCCAGCGCCGGGACCATGTGCTTGTTCAGGCCGGGAAAGGCGGGCAGGTCGATCTCGATCAGCTGCGGCAGCAGCAGGTAGCCGGCAAAGATCGACCAGATCACCGCCTGCGCCCGTTCCATGCGCTGAAACAGCACCGCCACCACCACCGGCCAGGTCACCAGCACCATGAAGGCGAATATGGGCATGGCCCGACTCCCGTCCCGCGCCTTGTCGACCGGCTCTGCGAAGGACGTTGCAATCCCCTCGCCGCCAACACATCCTGCCGTCGATTCCGGCCGGACCCGAGGGCTTATCATGCATTTCAGCTTTCCCGACGGCAATGCCGTCCGCGTCAATTGCCGGGATTCTTCCGCACTGCTGGCCGAGGTGCGGCGGCGGCTGGCCGAGGGGCGCGGCTTCGCCATCGCCACGATCAACGTCGATCACCTGCAAAGGCTGGGCGAGGACATCCGCTTTCGCCGCGCCTATGGCGCGCATGACCTGGTCTGCGCCGACGGCAACCCCATCGTCTGGCTGTCGCGCATCGCCGGGCGGCCGGTGGCGCTGGCGCCCGGCTCGGACCTGGTGCTGCCCTTGGCCGCCGAGGCGGCGCGGGCCGGCCTGCCGGTGGCGCTGATCGGCAGCAACGACGAATCGCTGGCACTGGCCGCGCGCAGCATGCAGGCGGCGGTGCCGGGGCTGCGCGTGGCGCTGACCCATGCGCCGGGCTTTCCCTTCGACCCGATGGGCGAGGAAGCGGCCGGGATCATCGTCCGCATCCGCGCCTCGGGCGCGCGGCTGTGCTTCCTGGCGCTCGGCGCCCCGCGGCAAGAGATATTCGCCATCCGCGCCCGCGACGCGCTTGGCGATGTGGGCTTCGCCTCGATCGGGGCCGGGCTCGACTTCCTGTCGGGCCACCAGCGCCGAGCGCCGCGATGGGTGCGCCGGATCAAGCTGGAATGGCTGTGGCGGATGCTGTCCAATCCGCGCCGGCTGTTCCTGCGCTATGCCAGGGGCTTCGCCATCCTGCCCGGCCACCTGCGCCGGGCGCTGGCCATGCGCGGCAAGAACCGGAAATAGGCCCCGCCCTTCAGCCCGGCAGAACCAGCCATCCGGCCTGCGATGCCGCCAGGCACACCCGCGCGCCCGGCCGGGGCAGTTCGGACCCCGGTTCGTTGAATCGATCCAGCACCACCTCGCGTCCCGCCACCCGTGCCCGCAGCCGCTGGACCGAGCCCAGGAATTCGACGCCGGCGATCTCGGCCGGGATGCCCTCGGGGGCGATGCGCAGGCTTTCGGGCCGCGCCGCCAGGGTGATGGGACCGGCGGGCAAGGAACGGTCCAGCGCGATCTCGGCCCCCTCGACGCGGACGAGGCCGCGGGCGGGGTCCAGCACCTCGGCCGGGAAGCGGTTCAGCGTGCCGACGAAGCCGGCGACGAAATCGGTGGCGGGTTGGTTGTAGATCTGCGCCGGCGTGCCGGTCTGGTCGGCCACGCCCTTGTGCATGACCACGATGCGGTCGGAAATCGACAGCGCCTCCTCCTGGTCATGGGTGACGAAGATGGTGGTGATGGCCAATTGCTGCTGGATCTCGCGGATCTGGTTGCGCAAGGACACGCGGATCTTGGCGTCCAGCGCCGACAAGGGCTCGTCCAGCAGCAGGACGCGCGGGCGCGGCGCCAGCGCGCGGGCCAGCGCCACCCGCTGCTGCTGGCCGCCCGAAAGCTGCCAGGGATAGCGGCCGCCCAGGTCGGGCAGGCCGATCAGCGCCAGCATCTCGGCCACGCGCCCGGCGCGTTCGGCGCGCGCCACGCCGGCGGTGCGCAGGCCGAAGCCCACGTTCTCGGCCACGGTCAGGTTCGGAAACAGCGCATAGGACTGGAACACCATGCCGATCTGGCGCTGGTTCGGGCGCAGGCGCGTCACGTCCCGCCCGTCGATCACCACCCGGCCCGCCGTTGGCGTCTCGAACCCCGCGACCATGCGCAGCACCGTGGTCTTGCCGCAGCCCGAGGGGCCGAGGAAGGACACGAACTCGCCCTTTTCGACGCCGAGGTCGAAGTCATGCACGACGCGGGTCGGTCCGAAGGATTTCTGCAGATGGTCGAGGGTCAGGAAGCTCATGTCGGTTGAATCCGTGTGCCGAACAGGCGGGAGATCAGCTGCATCACCCCCATGCAACCCCAGGTCACGGCAAAGGCGATCACCGCCAGCGCCGCCGGCTCATAGGCGCGGTTGGCGCCCAAAAGCTGCATGTAGGGGCCGAAGGCCGGGCGGTTCAGCAGCGCCGCCATGGTGAATTCGCCGATGACGATGGCGAAGGACAAAAAGGCGCCCGACATCACCGCGCCCAGCACGTTGGGCAGGATCAGCCGGCCGATGATCCGCACCCAGCCGGCGCCCAGCGATTGCGCGGCCTCGGTCAGCGAGCGCACGTCCAGCGTGGACAGCCCGGTATCGACGGCGCGATACATATAGGGCAGCGCCAGCGTGGCATAGCCGCAGAGCAGCAGCAGGTTGGTGCCCGACGCCGTGCCGGTCAGCGGCAGCACCGAACTGGTGTTGTAAAGCCGGATATAGCCGAAGACCACGACGATGGCCGGGATGACCAGCGGCAGCAGGGTGATGAACTCGATCACCGGGCGTAGGCGCGGCAGGCGCAGCCGCACCCAATAGGCGGTCGGCACCACGATCAGCACCCCCAGCAGGATGGTCAGCAGCGCCATGGCCACCGAATAGCTGAAGGTGGCGCGGAAATTCGGGTCCGACAGCACGGAACGATAGGCGTCCAGCGAATATTCCCCGCGCCGCATCCGCAGCGAGAACTCGATGGTGCCGATCAGCGGCAGCAGGAAATACAGCCCGCCGACCACCAGCGCCGCCCAGGACCAGACCCGTTTCATCGCATCCACCTTTCGGCGCGGGTGCGCATCACGACATAGGCCAGGTTCGCAAGCCCGGTGACGACGATCATGCCGAAGGCCATGGCATAGCCCAGATGCGGATCCTGCAGCACGTCGCCGCGGATCTGCGCGAACAGCATGATCGGCACGATGGACAGCGACGAGCCGGTCAGCGCATAGGCCGTCGCCACCGCCCCGAAACTGTTGGCGAACAGCAGCGCGAAAGTGCCCAGAAGCGACGGGAACAGGATCGGCAGCGCCACCATGCGCCAATATTGCCCGGTCGAGGCGCCCAGCACCTCGGCCGCCTCGCGCCATTCGCGCCTCAAGCCCTCCAGCGCCGGGGTGATGATCAGGATCATCAACGGGATCTGGAAGAAAAGGTAGGTCAGCGTCAGGCCCCAGAAGCTGAGCAGGTTGAAGCCCATGGCATAGATGTTGATGCCGAACCATTGCCGCAGCAGTATCGTGACCAGCCCCACCCGCCCCAGCGTGGCGATGAAGGCAAAGGCCAGCGGCACGCCGGCGAAGTTCGAGGCGACGCCGGAAAAGGTCATCAGCGGCCCCTTGATCCAGCGCGGCACGCCGCCCATGACCACCGCCGCTGCCATGGCAAAGCCGATCAGGCAGCCCAAAAGCGCCGAGGCCAGCGAGATCTTGATCGAGATGGCAAAGCTCGACACGATCCGCGGCGAGGCGAGCCCAGCCAGGTTGGCCAGCGTGAACTCGCCCTGCGGGTTCTGAAAGGCGCCGATGACGATGTTCATCGTCGGCAGCACCAGAAACAGCAGCGCAAAGGCGAAAAAGGGCAGGACGCCCAGCCAGTTCCAGCCGATCTGTCTCATTCCGCCTCGCCCGTTCTGGACGGCCCCGCCGGTGCGGGCGGGGCCGCCGCGCCTTATTCCTGAACCGCCGCGCCGACGACGCTGTCCCAGCCCTCGGTCACGACCTTCTTGTTGGCCTCCTGTTGCTCCAGCGTCGGGAAGATCGCTTTCTCATAGGCTTCGGCCGGGGGCAGCGCGTCCAGCAGCTCCTGCGGCACCTTGCCGTTCTGGACCAGGTCGTTGAAGCGGATCGGGTGGCAATAACCTTTCAGCCAGCCCAGCTGGCCCTCGTCCGAATACAGGTATTCCATCCACAGCTTGGCCGCGTTCGGATGCGGCGCATAGGCCGAGATCGCCTGGACATAGACGCCCGCGACCACGCCGTCCTCGGGGATGATCACCTCGACCGGCGGGTTGCCGTTCAGGCTGTCGCGCCAGGAAAGCAGGTTGTAGTCCCAGGCAGTGACGATGGGCGTCGCGCCCTGGGCAATGGTCGCCGACTTGCCGATGACGGGCACGAAATTGCCGGCCTTGTGCACCTCGGCCATCAGTTCCATGCCCTTCTGGCCGGATGCCTCGCCCGGCTCGCCGCCATTGGCGATGCCCGCCGCCATGACCGAGATGATCGCCTGGGCCGAGGCGCGCGGATCGCCCGCCAGCGCGAAGGCATTCGCGTATTCCGGCTTGGCCAGATCCTTCCAGCTTTTCGGCACCTCGTCGATCAGGTCGCTGTTCACGCCAAAGGCCATCACGCCGTAATAATCGCCATACCAATAGCCTTCGGCATCCTTGGCATCGTCCGGGATCGTGTCCCAGGTGGCGACCTTGTAGGGCTGGATCAGCCCCTCGGCCTTGGCCTGCGGGCCGAAGGACAGGCCCACGTCGATCACGTCGGGCGCCTGCGGTCCCTTGTTGTCCTTGTTGGCGCGGATCGCCTCCAGCTCGTCGGCCGAGCCCGCGTCGGGGTTCAGCTCGTTGAACCGGATCTCGGGGTATTTCGCCTTGAAGCCCTCGATCACGCCGCCATAGTTGCACCAGTCATGCGGCAGCGCGATGGTGGTCAGCATGCCCTCGGCCTTGGCGGCCTCTTCCAGCGCCGCCAGATCCTGCGCCATGGCCGCCCCCGAACCTGCCAACAGGCTCAGCGCGGCCAGTCCCGCCGCGGTCGATTGAATGGTCATCGGTCAACTCCGTTCCAGAACACGCCCCATCGGCGGCTGGATGCCACCTAGCGGCCCCCCGTGACAGTCTTGCGACGGAACACCCCTGTTGGCAAAGGTTTTTATCGCGGTTGACCCAAGGGAACCGCGACCGGCCCCGACCGCTCAGGGCACCAGCACCAGGCCCACCTTCATGGCCCTGCCGCCGATGCGGTATTCGGCCTCGACCCGGTGGCCCGGCTGCGCCGGATGCAGCGCGCCCAGCGAGCCCAGCGAGATCACCGAGCCCGGCTTCAGCTCGTAACGGCCCTGCTGGACCAGCCACAGCACCACGTCGAGCGGATGGCCCAGCAGCATCTCGCCCGAGCCGGTGCCGATGCTCTTGCCGTCAAGCTTCAGGTTCACCGTCAGCGCCGCCAGATCGGCGACCGGATCGCGCAATTCGGAAATCGGGATGCCGCGGCCCAGCACGCCGCGCCAGGGCGTCACGCCATAGGCCACCATCAGGGGTCCGGTCGGCACCACGTCCTTTTGCAGCGCCAGGTCGGGCAGTTCGATGAAAGGCCGCACGTCCTTCAGCGCCGCCGCCACCTCTTCGCGGGTGCGGGCCTGCATGATCGCGGAACTGCCCACGGTCACGACCAGATCGGCCTCGAAGAACGGCTCGCGGCTGCCCGCAAGGCTGAGCCGCGCCCCGTCCGGCAGCAGCATCGGCGCGAACAGCGCGCCGGCCACCGGCTCGGTCACGCCGAAGCGTTCCTGCACCTGGCGCGAGGTGAAGCCGACCTTCACCCCCACCGGCGCGCCCAGTTCCGCCTCCAGCACGCTGCGGAAGGTGGCATAGGCGCAGGCCCCGTCCTCGAGCGTGCGCACCAGCGGGTCGGGCAGGCGCTGGCCGGCGATCCAGCCGCGCGCGGCGTTCTGCATCAACGAGACATCCGGGCAGGCTGCGACGGCCACGCCCGCGAACGGCAGCATGATTGCGCCCAGAATCAACGATTTCATCGCCCGGCCTCACGAATGCATTCCCGGCAGACGATGCCGCAACACGGGACCGCTGTCACCGGGATTCTTGCGCTCCCTCGGCAACCTGCCTGCATCCTGTTTGCATCGGCCCGCGCATCCCCTAGAAGAACGGGACCGCAGGCGACAAGGCTGGACATGAGCGATCAACCCACCCCGATGATGGCGCAGTATCTTGCGATCCGCGAGGCCAATCCCGGCGCGCTGCTGTTCTATCGCATGGGCGATTTCTACGAGATGTTCTTCGAGGACGCGGTGGCCGCAGCCGCGGCGCTGGACATCGCGCTGACCAAGCGCGGCACGCATCTGGGCGAACCGATCCCGATGTGCGGCGTGCCGGTCCATGCGGCTGAGTCCTACCTGCTGACGCTGATCCGCAAGGGTTTCCGCGTCGCCATCGCCGAGCAGATGGAAGATCCGGCCGAGGCCAGGAAGCGCGGCTCGAAATCGGTCGTGGCCCGCGACGTGGTGCGGCTGGTGACGCCCGGCACGCTGACCGAGGAATCGCTCTTGGAGGCGCGGCGGCACAATTTCCTGGCGAGCTTCGCCACCGTGCGCGAGGATTCGGCGCTGGCCTGGGTGGACATCTCGACCGGCGCCTTCCGCGTCGTGCCATGTCCGCCGGCACGGCTGGCCCCCGAACTCGCCCGCCACGCCCCGCGCGAATTGCTGGCCGCCGAGGGCTCGAACCTCGACGAGATCGCCGCCGAGGCCGGTGCGGCGCTGACCGAACTGCCCGCCGGCAGCTTCGACAGCAGCGCCGCCACGCGCCGGCTTTGCGCGCTGTTCCAAGTCGAGACGCTGGACGGGTTCGGCAGCTTCTCCCGCGCGGAACTGGCCGCCATGGGCGCCATCGCCGATTACCTGGAGCTGACGCAAAAGGGCCGGATGCCGCTGATCCGCCCGCCGGTGCGCGAGGCGCCTGGCGGCGCCATGCAGATCGACGCCGCCACCCGGCGCAACCTGGAACTGACGCAGGCGCTGTCGGGCGGGCGCGAGGGCTCGCTGCTGACCGCCATCGACCGCACGGTGACGGCGGGCGGCGCGCGCCTGCTGGAGCGCCGCATCAGCGCGCCGTCGCGCGACCTGGACGAAATCCACGCCCGCCAGGCCGCCGTCGCATATCTGGTGGACGACCCGCGCCTGACCGCCGACCTGCGCGAGGCGCTGTCGCGCGCGCCCGACATGGACCGCGCCCTGTCGCGGCTGGCGCTGGAGCGCGGCGGGCCGCGCGACCTGGCCGCGATCCGCGCCGGGCTGACGCAGGGCGCGGCCATCGCCGCCATGCTGGGCTGCGACGAGATCACCGTGCTGGCAGAGGCGACGCACGACCTGACCGGCCATGACGCCCTGATCGACCTGCTCGACGACGCACTGGTGGCCGAGCCCCCCTTGCTGGCCCGCGACGGCGGCTTCGTCGCGACGGGCCATGACGAGGATCTGGACGAGACCCGCCGGTTGCGCGACGAGGGCCGCGGCGTCATCGCCCGGATGCAGGCCGATTACATCGCCGAGACCGGCGTCCAGAGCCTCAAGATCAAGCATAACAACGTGCTGGGCTACTTTATCGAGACCACTTCGACCCATGCCGAGCGGATGCTGGCCCCGCCGCTGAACGAGCGTTTCATCCACCGCCAGACCACGGCGAACCAGATCCGCTTCACCACGGTCGAACTGTCGGAACTGGAAACCCGCATCCTCAACGCCCGCGACCGGGCGCTGGAGATCGAGCGCGAGATCTTCGCCCGCCTGGCGCGCGCCGTCCTGGACCGGGCCGGCCCCATCGGGCAGGCAGCCCGCGCGCTGGCCGAGATCGACCTGACCGCCGCTTTGGCCGATCTCGCCTCGGGCGAGGGCTGGGTGCGCCCCGAGGTCGATGCCAGCCGCGCCTTCGTGATCGAGGGCGGCCGGCATCCGGTGGTGGAACGCGCGCTCAAGCGCAAGGGCGAGGCTTTCGTCGCCAACGACTGCGCCCTGACCGAGGGTGAGACCCCGGCGATCTGGCTGTTGACCGGCCCGAACATGGCCGGCAAGTCAACCTTCCTGCGCCAGAACGCGCTGATCGCCATCCTGGCGCAGGCGGGTGGCTTCGTGCCCGCCCGCCGTGCCCATATCGGCCTGGTCAGCCAGCTCTTCAGCCGGGTCGGCGCGGCGGACGACCTGGCGCGCGGCCGCTCGACCTTCATGGTCGAGATGGTCGAAACGGCGGCGATCCTGAACCAGGCCGACGATCATGCGCTGGTGATCCTGGACGAGATCGGGCGCGGCACCGCGACCTGGGACGGGCTTTCGATCGCCTGGGCGGTGATGGAGCACCTGCATGCCACGAACCGCTGCCGGGCGCTGTTTGCCACCCATTACCACGAGATGACCAGCCTCTCGGCCCGCCTGCCCGGCTTGGAGAACGCCACCGTCGCGGTGCGCGAATGGGAAGGCGAGGTGATCTTCCTGCACGAGGTCAGGAAGGGCGCCGCCGACCGCTCCTATGGCGTGCAGGTGGCGCGGCTGGCGGGGCTGCCGCCCGCGGTGGTGGAACGCGCCCGCGACATCCTGCACCAGTTGGAAAGCGGCGAGCGCCAGGGGACGGGCAAGCCCGCCGCGCTGCTCGACGACCTGCCACTGTTCCGCGCCGCCCCGGCGCCCGCGCCGGCGGCCAAGGCCAGGCCCTCGGCGGTGGAGGAGCGCCTGCGCAGCCTCAATCCCGACACGATCAGCGCCCGCGAGGCGCTGGACCTGATCTATGAACTGCACGGGATGCTGGAAGGCGAGGCCTAGGCTTCGCGCAGCGGTAGAGGCTGGACCGGCGGGACCAGCCCGCTTCCTCGGGTTTTCGGGCTGGTCCGGCGTCCGCTGCAAGGTTTATGAAATTTCGCGCTATTTTCGCGTCTTCCTGCACGGAAATCCGTGAGACGCTTACCTGCCGGTAACGATTGCCGGTCTAGAACAGGGGCAAGCACACGGAAAACAGCGGAACCGAGAATGCAACTGACATTGCTGCCCCAGCCGGACGGGCTAACGATTCGCGTCGATGAAAAACGCCTCGACGCCACCATTGCCACCGCCTTCAAGGACCGGGTGCGCGGCATGATCGCCGGCGGCGGCGCGCAGGTGACGCTGGACCTGGGCGGGGTCGAATTCATGGACAGTTCCGGACTTGGCGCGGTGATCGCCATCTACAAGGCCATGCCCGCGGGGCGAAAGCTGACGCTGACCAGGCTGACGCCGAATGTCGAGCGGGTGTTTCACCTGACGCGGATGGACACGGTGCTGACCATCCGCAGGACCGCAGACATTCCCGCCGCGCGCCCCGAAGGCCCCGAAAGATGAACCTGTCTCCCGAACCGGCCGGAAAGCGGCTTCGCCAGCCCCCGCCACCCCGCCGGCCGATGCTCCACCGCATCTTTCGCGCCGATCCGGCAACCGTGCGCGCCGCGCTGCTGTTTCTGCGCGAAAGATTCGACGGCAGCGCCGGGGACGAGGTGATCGCCAAGCTGGAGCTGGCGCTGGCCGAGGTGCTGAACAATATCTGCGAACACGGCACCCGATACGAGGCGGTGCGGCTGGGCGGCCGGCCGCATGCGCCGCTGATCCATCTTTGCGTCGCGCGCCATGTCGGCGGCATCGCCTGCGCGGTGACGGATGACGGCCGGCCGCTGCCGGCCTCGTGCCTCGACATGCACGACCTGCCCTGGACCGGCCCGGCACCCCAGGATGCCGAGGCGATCCTGCTGCTGCCCGAGGGCGGCTTCGGCTGGTTCCTGATCCAGGAACTGACCGCCTCGCTGTGCTATTTCCGCGAGGGGCGGCGGAATTTCCTGGCCTTCGTCGTCCCGGTGGCCGAGCCGCCGGCGCAAGTCGCTCCTGCCGCCGGGGGGGCCTGAATCAGTTCAGCCCGAATTGCAGCGGATAGCGGCCGTCCTGAAACTCGCCGAACATCTCCGTCACCTCGGGATGTTCCAGAGGCTCGCCCGAATGATCCGGGACCAGGTTCTGCTCGGAGACATAGGCAACGTAATAGGTCGCCTCGGTTTCGGCATAGAGGTGATAAAAGGGCTGGTTGCGCGACGGCCGCGAATCCTCGGGGATGGATTCGTACCATTCCTCGGTATTGGAAAATTCCGGGTCCACGTCGAACACCACGCCGCGGAACGGATGTTCGCGATGGCGCACCACCTGGCCCAGATTGTATTTTGCGCTCTTGGACGGAATCCGCATCTCACCGTTCCTGTTTGGCGCGGCTCTTACAACCACCGCACGGCGCTGTCCACCTGTGGGGCCGCAAACCGCAAGGCGGCCGGAAGCTTGCGCGGAAACCGGGACATGGTCCGCAGCGGCTCCGGGGTCGCGACGCCCCAGGGCCGGGGCATGCGCGGCAGCGCCCATCCGCGCCCGCAGCCAGCCGGCCCGATCCAGGCATCCGAACGGCCAAGCCGGCAGGCGTTCCGCAAAAGCGACCCTGATCTTTGGCGCGGACGAACGGGGCGGCCGATCCGGGAGCGCACGCCCCCCGCGCACCTGGCCGCCTGCCGCGGAGGCTGTGTGAAAACTCGGTTGGGCGGTAAGCGCCTCGGGACAATATTCTACTACGGTATGGTTGACGTGAAAACGTTCCCCTCGGGGATGCGCCGGGCGCCCCCCGAGGGAAAGCATTCTTGACACATTCATGGATTCCGAGTTTCCGCACAGCCTCCGCGGATACCGCGCCGGCCCCGCGGCAGGCGGCAGCTTCAATGGGCCGGCAATGCCTCGCCCGGCTCCAGCGCCACGGTCGAGATCGACATCTTGGCCGAGCCTTCCTTCACCTGGTCGGCATGGGCAAGATAGACCAGCACCTGGTTTTCCTCGTCATAGATCCGCTTGATCCGCAGCGACTTGAAGATCAGCGAGCGCGAGGCGCTGAACACGTCCTCGCCCTTCGGCCCGCGGCGGATGTCGCCGATCGTGACCGGGCCGGTCCGGCTGCATTCGATGGCCGAGTTCGACGGATCCTCGAACCAGTTGCCCTGGCTCAGCCGGTCGATCACCGAGCGGTCGAAATAGGCCAGGTGGCAGGTCACGCCCTGCACCTGAGGATCGGGGATGGCCTCGATGATGATGTCGTTGCCGACCCAGTCCACGCCGACCTTGCCCACCACCTCGGCCGAAACGGGCGCAGCCATCAGCGCCAGGGCGGCAATCCATGTCCTCATCTCGTCCTCCGGGCAGCGCAACCGGACAGAACATGGCAAGCCCGCCGAGCCGCTGCAAGAGCTTGCGGCTGCATCGCGCGCCAAAGCCCCGCAGGGTGCGGAAAGCCGAGGCTGCGGCGGGCGGCGACCAGGCGTGGAAGCGGCCGAGGCGCCGCTGGCGGCAAGATCGCCCTGCCGCTTGCCGCCGCGGCCGGACCATGCCGGGGGCAGGCCAACGGCATCCGCCCCCGGAAACGGCGGCGCGAGGGTCGGCCAGGCCTTGCGCCGCTGCCCCGGACCCGGCGAGGCGGGGCGGGGCGGGGCGAAGAATCCTGCACGTCACCGGTGCCGGCCGGCCGTATGGATCGCTGGAGACCCGCCACGCCGGGGCCAGGGCTATGCCTTGCGCCGCTGCGCCCGCCCGGCCGGAGAAATGGTTTCCGCGCCGGAGCGATGCATGATCGCCGCCCGGCCCGGCGGGCCATGCACCCGATCCGGGCCCCCGGATTGCTTGGCGGATTCCGCCAGGACCGCGGCCCGCGATTGGTCCGGCGGCGTCACCGCGATGGCGCCGCCCGATCCGGCCTTCAGCCCCGCTTGAGCCGGCTTTCGATCAGCAGGTCGGCCTCGTCCAGGATCGGATGCGCGACCGAGACGATATGCGCGTTCACCCGCTTCAGGTCGCGCAGGATGTCCAGGTGCAGCGATGAGGTCTGCTGGCTGTCCGCCCGCCCCTCGCGCAGCCGCATCAGGTGGCGCTGCGCGGACATGCGCTCCAGCCGCCGGATCTCGACCTTCTCCTCCATCAGCTGCCGCGCCAGGTCGCGGTCGCGGGTCATGAAGACGGTCTGGGCCAGCCGCAGGTTCTCTATGGTCATCAGGAACAGCCCGTCCAGTTCGCGATAGCCCTCGTCGGAAAAGCGCAGGGCCAGCGCCGCCTTCTTGCGGATCTCGGGGCCGAGCCCCTTGTCGATGATGTCGCCGACATGTTCCAGGTTGATGACATAATCCAGGATGGTGATGGCCTGGCGCCGTTCATCCTCGCCCGCCTCGCGGCCCAGGCGGGAGAGAAAGCTTTTCACCTCCTGCTGCATGCGGTCCACCCGCTCCTCCAGCACCGAAACCTCGGCCAGGGGCGCATCGTCGCCACGGGCAAAGGCGGTGCGGGCCTGTTGCAGCATCCGTTCGACCACGTCGCCGATGGCCAGCGCCGCCCGGCTGGCGCGAGCCAGAGCCACGGCCGGGGTGTCCAGCGCCTGCCCGTCCAGCAGCTGCGCCTCGATCGGCGGCGGGGTCTCGTCTTCACGCAGGATCAGCCCGGTCAGCCGCGTGACCAGCGCCGAAAAAGGCCAGATCGCCGCGGCGAGCGCCAGGTTGAAGGCCAGATGCGCCTCGACCGCCAGCCCGGTTTCCGGCAGAGGTACGGCGGTCAGCACCTGCGCCGCTTGGCCCGCCAGGGGCAGCGCGACAAGGCAGCCGACGGCGCGCACGACCAGGTTGCCCAGGGCGACGCGGCGGGCCGCGATGCCCTGTCCGGCCGTGGCCAGCACCGGCGGGATCGCCCCGCCCAGATTGGCGCCCAGCACCAGTACCACGGTCAGGGCCGGATCCATGGCCAGCGACAGGACCAGCATCACCACCGCCAGCGAAGACGAGCAGATCACCGCCAGCCCCGCCGCGATGGCCAGCGCCACCGGCCAGGCATTGCCCAGCATGGCCAGAAAGGCTGCCATGGCCGCGGATTCGCGCAGGGGCTCGGTCGCATGGCCCAGCAGGCCCAACGACAGCAGCATCAGCGCGATGCCGATCAGCGCCAGCCCGCCGCCCGACCAGCCGCGCCGGGACTGGCCGCGCATGGCATAGCCGGCCAGCAGCAGCACCGGCACCAGCGCCTCGATCCCCGAGGCGACGATCCAGGCGGTCAGCGCCGTGCCCAGGTTGGCGCCCAGCAGCACGATCTGGGCCATGCGCGGCCGGATCATGCCGCGATCCACGAATGAGGCCGTCATCAGCGCCGTCGCGGTCGAGCTTTGCAAGCCCAGTGTCGCCACCAGCCCGGAGACAAAGGCCCGCAACCCGGTGCGCGTGCCCCGCCCCAGCGCCATCTTGAGCCGGACGCCAAAGGCGCGCACCATCCCGTCGCGGACCAGGCCAAGCCCGAAAAGCAGCAGCGCCACGGCGCCGGCCAGCTGGAACATGACGGAAAGGGACTGCACGGCGCCGCACCTCCTGACGCGCCACGCATGGCGCATAGGCTGATATTTGGCCCCTCCCGCCAGGCGGTCAATGGATGCCGGGGATTTGAGACATTTCCCGCCGGCGCAATGGCAGGCCTGCCACAGGGCCGGGCTCAGGGGCCAGGCTCAGGGGGCGGGAATCGGCTCGCGCCCGGAATCGGTCAGCAGATGCAGCCCGGTTTCGTCGAAGACCACCACGCTCAGCGGCCCGCCATAGGCCGCGCCGGTGTCGATGGCCAGGCGGTTGCCGAAATGCGTCACCCGCTTGACCGGGCTGTGGCCATGTACCACCAGCAGGCCGTGATTGCTGGCATCGTCCAGAAAGCCCTTGCGGATCCAGACCAGGTCATGCTCGGTCTGCCGGGCCAGGTCGACGCCGGGGCGGATGCCGGCATGGACGAAAAGCGCCCGCGGGGTCAGGTGCCACAGCGGCAGCGCCGCCAGCCAGCGCAGATGCGCCTCGGGCACGGCGCGCAGCACATCGGCATGGGTGCGGGCATGGTCGCGGATCTCGACGCCATAGGAGGCCAGCGTCTCGGCTGCGCCCAGCGAGGGATGCTCCAGCCAGTGCCGCCCCGAGGCCAGGCCGGGGTCGATCCATTCCGGCTGCCAGGCAAAGCGCGGCAGGAAGCGGTCGTGATTGCCCTTGAGCACGATCCAGGGCAACCCTTCGGCTTGGCCGCGCATCAGGTAATCGACCACGCCGCGCGAATCCGGGCCGCGGTCCTGCAGGTCGCCGACATGGACCAGCCTGCCGCCGCCGCCATGTGCCGCGTCGTCGCGCGCGATCAGCTCATGCGCGGCGCGCAGCAGTTCCAGGTGGCCGTGAATGTCACCGATGGCATAGGTCCGCATGCCGCCCCCGCAAATGGAAACCCCCGGAACCTAATCCGGGGGCTTGCCAGGTTCAAACCTCGAATTGCAGCGGTCGCACCTGCAGGAACTTGCCGGTGGCGCGCAGGGCCTCCAGCGCCTCGGGCTTCAGCGGCTCATCGAGATAGAGGATGGCGATGGCATCGTCCCCGGTCTTGGTGCGGCCAAGGGTGAAGTTCGCGATGTTCACGCCCAGATCGCCCAGCGTCATGCCCAGCGCGCCGATGACGCCCGGCACGTCGCGGTTGCGGGTATAAAGCATGTGCTCGCCGATCTCGGCATCGACATTGATGCCGCGGATCTGGATGAAGCGCGGCTTGCCGTCGCTGAACACGGTGCCGGCGATGGACCGCTCGCGGGTGTCGGTGACCACGGTGGCCTTGATATAGCCGTCGAAGACGCCCGACTTGCCCTGCGTCGTGGTCGCCACCTGCACGCCGCGCTCGGCCGCCATGACCGGGGCCGAGACCATGTTCACGTCCGGGTTCGTCGCCTGCATCACCCCGGCGATCACCGCGGCGTTCAGCGCCTTGAGGTTCATCTCGGAGGCGACGCCGTCGTAAAGCACGTTGATCGCCTGGATCGGCTCGTCGGTCATCTGGCCGATGAAGGCGCCCAGATGCCCGGCCAGCTTCAGCCAGGGCCCCATCACCGCCGCCTCCTCGGCGGTGACCGAGGGCATGTTCAGCGCATTCTGCACCGCGCCGGTCAGCAGGTAATCCGACATCTGCTCGGCCACCTGCAGGGCGACATTCTCCTGCGCCTCGGTGGTCGAGGCGCCCAGATGCGGCGTCACCACCACATTGGGCAGGCCGAACAGCGGGCTCTCGGTCGCGGGCTCGGTGGCGAAGACGTCCAGCGCCGCGCCGGCGACATGGCCCGATTTCAGCAGCTCGGCCAGCGCCGCCTCGTCGATCAACCCGCCGCGGGCGGCATTGACGATGCGCACACCCTGCTTGGTCTTTTCCAGGTTCTCGCGCGACAGGATGTTCCTGGTCTTCTCGGTCAGCGGCACATGCAGGGTGATGAAATCGGCCTTTGCCAGCAACTCGTCCAGCTCGACCTTCTTCACGCCCAGTTCCTTGGCCCGCTCCTCGGACAGGAAGGGGTCATAGGCCAGCACCTTCATCTTCAGCCCCAGCGCCCGGTCGATGACGATCGAGCCGATATTGCCCGCCCCGATGACGCCCAGCACCTTGTTGAAGACCTCGACCCCCATGAAGCGGTTCTTCTCCCACTTGCCCTCATGGGTCGAGACGCTGGCCTCGGGCAATTGCCGCGCCACGGCGAACATCAGCGCGATGGCATGCTCGGCCGTCGTGACCGAGTTCCCGAAGGGCGTGTTCATCACGATCACGCCCTTCTTCGAGGCCGCCGGAATATCGACATTGTCGACCCCGATCCCGGCGCGGCCGATCACCTTCAGCTTGGTGGCGCTCTCCAAGAGCTTCGCCGTCACCTTGGTGGCCGAGCGGATCGCGAGCCCGTCATACTGACCGATGATCTCGGCAAGCTTTTCCTTGTCCTTGCCGACATCCGGCAGGTAATCCACCTCGACGCCGCGGTCGCGAAAGATCTGGACGGCGGTTTCCGACAGCTTGTCCGAAACAAGAACCTTGGGCATTTCTCTATCCTCTGGATATGCAGGGGCCGGCAGCGCACCGCACGCGCTGCAACTCGGCTTCTTTCTTGTCAAAATATCCCGGGGTCCGGGGCAGAGCCCCGGTCCGGCAGATCAAGCCTCGACGGCCTGCGCCTCGATCTCGGCCTCGAAGGCATATTCGATCCAGGGCATCAGCGCCGCGACATCACCGGTCTCGACGGTCGAACCGCACCAGATCCGCAGGCCGGGGGGCGCGTCGCGATAGGCGCCGGCATCCAGCGCCACGCCTTCCTTCTCCAGCCGCTTGGCGACGGCCTTGGCGAAGGCGGCGCCGTCCTTGATACGCGGATCGGTGAATTTCAGGCAGACCGAGGTGGTCGAGGCCGTGGCCGGATCCTCGGCCAGGTCGGCGATCCAATCCTTGCCGGCAATGAAGTCGCGCACGGCCTTGGCATTGGCCTCGGCGCGGGCGACCAGCGCCTTGCGGCCGCCGATGGATTGCGCCCATTTCAGCGCCACCAGGTAATCCTCGACGCAAAGCATCGAGGGCGTGTTGATGGTCTCGCCCTTGAAGATGCCCTCGATCAGCTTGCCGCCCTTGGTCATGCGGAAGATCTTCGGCAGCGGCCAGGCGGGGGTATGGCTTTCCAGCCGCTCGACGGCGCGCGGGCTCAGGATCAGCACGCCATGCGCACCCTCGCCGCCCAGCACCTTCTGCCAGCTGAAGGTCACCACATCCAGCTTGTCGAAAGGCAGGTCCATCGCGAAGGCGGCCGAGGTGGCGTCGCAGATGGTCAGCCCGGCGCGGTCCGCGGGGATCGCATCGCCGTTCGGCACCCGCACGCCCGAGGTGGTGCCGTTCCAGGTAAAGACCACGTCATTGTCGAAATCGACCTCGGCGAAGTCCACGATCTTGCCGTAATCGGCCTTGCGGACCACCGCATCCAGCTTGAGTTGCTTGACGACATCGGTGACCCAGCCCTCGCCGAAGCTTTCCCAGGCCAGCATCTCGACCTTGCGCGCGCCCAGCAGCGACCACAGCGCCATCTCGACGGCGCCGGTGTCCGAGGCAGGAACGATGCCGATGCGGTAATCCGCCGGCACGCCCAGCACCTCGCGGGTCAGGTCGATGGCCTCGGCCAGCTTGGCCTTGCCCACGGCGGCACGATGCGAACGGCCCAGCGGCGCGTCGGCAAGCATGTCCAGCGAGAAATGGGGGATCTTGGCGCAGGGGCCCGAGGAAAAGCGCGGATTGGCCGGCCGCGCGGCCGGAGCAGTCTTGCCCATGATGTTAGCCTTCCAGCTATAAGCGCCGCGTTGGGGCGGCGTGTCCCGCGGATGGGCTTAGCGCCGCCGAAGGATTCCCGCAAGAAAAAACTGCAAGCCCCGCATGCGACAGTTTTTCGGCATGAATCCGACTGATTGATCCCCCGCACCGCTTTGGCTAGTGCTGCGGAAACAACCGCCAAGGGGGCCAGCATGTTCACCGTCACCATCCTTGCCGCGCCCAGCCGCGCGGACCTGCCCGCCGCGCTGGTCGACGAGCTCCGCGGCGCCTGGGATGGCGGGCATGTCATCTGGCTGGCCCAGGGCATCGCCGCCGAATTTCCCCTCGCCGCCGAGCCGGCGGATTTCTGGCAAATCTGGGAACGGCTCCAGGCCGAGGGCTTCGACCTGGCGATCCAGCCCACCCGCGGCCGCCGCAAGGCGGTGCTGCTTGCCGACATGGATTCGACCATGATCCAGCAGGAATGCATCGACGAGCTGGCGGATGTCGCCGGCGTGGGCGAGCGCGTGGCCGAGATCACCGCCCGCGCCATGAACGGAGAGCTGAACTTCCACGAGGCCCTGCTGGCCCGCGTCGGCCTGCTGGCCGGCCTGCGCGAATCGGCCATCGCCGAGGTTCTGGACAATCGCATCACGCTGGCCCCCGGCGGCCGGCAGCTGGTGGCGACCATGCATGCGCAGGGCGCCTATGCCGCGCTGGTCTCGGGCGGGTTCACCGATTTCACCGGCCCGGTCGCCCGCGCCCTCGGCTTCGACGAACATCGCGCCAACACGCTGCTGGCCGAGGAAGGCGTGCTGACCGGCCATGTCGCCCTGCCGATCCTGGGCCGCGAGGCCAAGGTCGAGGCGCTGCGCGACATCACCGCCGCCCGCGGCCTGACCCCCGCCGAGGTGCTGGCGGTGGGCGACGGCGCCAATGACCTCGACATGCTCAAGCTGGCCGGCATGGGCGTGGCGCTGCATGCCAAGCCGGTGGTCGCGGCCCAGGTCGGCTTGCGAATCAACCACGGCGACCTGACCGCGCTGCTTTACCTGCAAGGCTACGCGGCCGAGGAATTTGCCGGATAGGTCGGCCGAGATCGCTGCATCACCCCACGGCAAAGCGCGGGGCGCAACCCGGCGCGAACTTGCGGTCATGACCGTTCGGTGACAGAAGCAGGGGATGAATCCACGCCTCAAAGCCCTTGCCGTCCACCTGCTGACCGCGACCGGAGCGGTCCTGTCCATGCTTGCCCTGCTGGCCGCCGTCCGGGGCGAGTGGTCGCAGATGTTCTTCTGGCTGGTCGTCGCGCTGATCGTGGACGGCGTCGACGGCCCCCTGGCGCGGCGCTATCACGTCAAGACCAACTGGCCGACCTATGACGGCGTGTTGATGGACCTGATCATCGACTACCTGACCTATGTCTTCATCCCCGCCTATGCGCTGTTCATGTCGGGGCTCTTGCCCGGCTGGACCGGCTGGATCGCGATCATCGCCATCACCTATGGCAGCGTGATCTATTTCGCCGACACCCGGATGAAGACCCGCGACAATTCCTTTGCCGGCTTCCCGGCCTGCTGGAACATGGTGGTGCTGGTGCTGTTCGCCATCAAGCCGGATTTCTGGCTGACGCTGGCCGTGGTGGTGGCGCTGGCCATCGCCATGTTCACCAATCTCAAGTTCATCCACCCGGTCAGGACCGAACGCTGGCGGCTGGTCTCGCTGCCCGTGACCGCGGCCTGGGTGGGATTCTCGGTCTGGGCGGTGCTGGTGGATTTCCACCCCGAAAGCTTTGCCCGCTGGGGGCTGCTGCTCAGTTCGCTCTGGCTGATGTTCGCGGGGCTCGCCCAGCAATTGACCGAGCGGCGGGCTTGATCGCCGGGCGTTTTGCCGGGAAGCTGCGCCCAGGGATCAGCCCAAAGGGGGACAGGGATGTTCGCGAAACTCATGCAGGCCGCCGCCGCGGCGGCTGTTCTGGCCACGCCGGCGCTGGCGGCCCAGGATCGGATCACGCTGGCCATGGTGCTGGAGCCGCCGAACCTGGACCCGACCGGGGGCGCCGCCGCCGCCATCGACGAGGTGGTCTATGCCAATGTCTTCGAGGGCCTGACCCGCGTCGCGCCCGACGGCAGCGTCAAGCCCGGCCTGGCCGAAAGCTGGGACAGCGCCGACGGCCAGACCTATACCTTCCACCTGCGCCCCGGCGTGACCTTCCACGACGGCAGCGTTTTCGATGCGCAGGACGTGGTCTTCTCGCTCGACCGCGCCCGCGCGCCCGACAGCACCAATGCCCAGAAGGCCTTGTTCGCGGGCATCGAGACCGTCGAGGCGCTGGACCCGCTGACCGTCCGCGTCACGCTCAAGGCCCCGGACGGCGGCTTTCCCTTCAAGATGGCCTGGGGCGACGCGGTGATGGTGGACCCTACCAGCATCGGCGACATCGCCACGAAACCCGTCGGCACCGGCCCGTTCAGGTTCGGGGAATGGCGACAGGGCGACCATATCCGGCTCGACGCCTTCGACGGCTACTGGGGCGAGAAGCCGGCGCTGAAGACCGCCACCTTCCGCTTCATCGCCGATCCCAGCGCCGCCTTCGCGGCGATGATGGCGGGCGATATCGACGCCTTCCCGATCTATCCCGCCCCGGAAACCCTGGCGCAGCTGCAGGCCGATCCGCGCTTCAAGGTGCTGGTCGGCACCACCGAGGGCGAGACGATCCTGGCCATGAACCACAAGCACCCGGCGCTGGCCGACATCAAGGTGCGCAAGGCCATCGCCCATGCCATCGACCGCCAGGAAATCATCGACGGCGCCATGTTCGGCTATGGCACGCCGATCGGCACGCATTTCGCCCCCCACCATCCCGATTACGTCGACCTGGCCGGGAAATCGCAACACGATCCCGAACTGGCAAAGAACCTGCTGGCCGAGGCGGGGGGCGAGGGCCTGACCCTGCGCCTCGCCCTGCCGCCGACGCCCTATGCCCGCCGCGGCGGCGAGATCATCGCGGCCAAGCTGCGCGCCATAGGCATCCAGACGCAGATCACCAACATGGAATGGGCGCAATGGCTGGAACAGGTGTTCAAGAACGCCGATTACGACCTGACCGTCATCAGCCATGTCGAGCCCATGGACATCGGCATTTACGCCCGCAAGGACTATTACTTCAACTACCATAACCCCGCCTTCGACGAGACGATGGCGAAACTCGACGCCGCCACCGACCCGGCCGAACGCTCGGCGCTGCTGAAACGGGCGCAGGAGATCCTGGCCGACGACTATGCCAACGCCTTCCTGTTCCAGATGGCCAAGACCGGCGTCGCCAAGGCGGAAATCGAGGGGCTCTGGGAAAATACCCCCATGCCGGCGAACGACCTGACCCGGGTGCATTGGAAGGAATAGCCGCCCCTTCCTTGCGCGCCCGCCTTCTTCGTTCCCCAAATACCCATGAAACGCCGCCGCCCGTGCGGCGTTTCAGTTCTTCAGCACCAGGCAGCGCCCGCCCAGGCCGCGCAAGCGGTTGCAAAAGGCATACGCCTCGGACTTCGAGGAATAGCCGATCTGCGCGGTGAAAAGCTTTCTCGGCCCGCCCGAGATCTTGCGGTGCACGTAGCTCACGCGCTTGCCGCCCAGGATCGGCCGCAACTGCCGGTTCAGCCGCGCGACCTGCGCGCTGGCCCCCGCCTGGCTGGGATGGGTGGCGACGATGACGCCCCAGGGCCAGGGATGGTCGGGGGTCTGGAACTCGCGCAGCTTGCGCGCGCTGGCCAGCTCGATGCAGGCCTCGCGAAAGGGCCGCTCCTTGTCCAGTCGCACGTCCAGCCGCTGGGGCGGATCGTCGCGCCAGATCCAGGCGGTCTGGCCGGTGATCGCCTGGACATAATCCTGCGTCTCCCAGGGCAGGCCGCCGCCCTGGGAGACGAAGCGCGCGGCGCGGTTCTCGCCGCCGTTATAGGCCACCGCGGCCAGGCCGACATTGCCGAAGCTCGCAGTCAGCGCCGCCAGGTAGCGCGCCGAGGCCTCGATGGCCTTGGCCGGGTTGAAGGGATCGTCCAGCCCGACCATCTCGGCGGTGCCGGGCATGAATTGCGCGATGCCCATAGCGCCGACCGGGCTGATCGCGCCCGGCTCGAACAGGCTTTCCTTCCACAGGAGCCGGGCGAAGAAATGCGGGTCGAGCCCGTTCTTCCCCGCCGTCCGCTCGATGGCAGAGCAGACATCGGGCACATAGCTGGCAACGGAAATGCAAAATGCCCCGTCATCCGTGCAGCGCATCCGGTCCGCGGGCGGCGGCGGACCGTGGAACGCGTCCTCCGCCGCCCGGACGGAAGCCGGCGCGGCAAGGCAAGCGGCGGATACGGCGGCGACAAGGGCCAGAACCGGAGGGCGCATGGTGAACCCGGATGGAATGGTCGGATCTCCAATAGCAGGCAAGGCGCGGCTTGGAAACCGCGCCTGCAATCTCACCGGGCTTTTCCGGCCTTGCCGCCCTTGCCCTTGCCGCCCTGACCGGCGGCCTTTCCCGCCCGGTCGGCTTCGGCCTTGGCCGATTTGCGCGCGGCGCGGGCGGCCTCTTTCTCGGCCGCCTTGGCCGCCTGTTTCGCGGCCTTGCGCTCGGCCTTCTCGGCCTCCTTCACCCGCTTGCGTTCGGCCCTCTCGGCCTCCTTGATGCGCTTCCTCTCGGCCTTGTCGGGCAGCGGCCGCACCGGGCGCGGGGGCTTGGACGGCGCCGTAGAGGCAGGCTCCGGGGCGGCAGGCTCGGCAGTCACATCCGCGGCCGGCCCGGCCTGTTCGGCGCGGCGGCGCTTTTCGGCGGCGGCACGGCGCATGGCCTGGGCCAGCGCCTTTCGCACCGCCTCGTCCTGTTCGCTTGCCTTCATGGCGCGCAAGTCGCGCTGCAAGGCGGCCAGCGCGGACAGGTCCAGCAGGCGCAGCGCCGCGGTCTGGGTCTGCTCGGCAATCGCATCCAGGTCGCGCGAGGCGGAGGCGGTCGGATCGGCGGGCCTGGCCATGGGCTCTCTCCTTTCAGGCGGGGCGGATCAGGGCGGAATCTGCCACGTCGGGCTGGTCCTGGCCAGAAAAAGAATGCCCCGGCCTTGGACGGGCCGGGGCGGGACAGGGATCGGGACCGGCAAACGCGGCTGTTATTGCGCGGCCCGGACCTCGGCGGTCTGCACCTCGCCTGCCGGGGCCAGGTAGCCGTTGGGCAGCTCGACCAGCGGCCCTTCCAGCGCCAGACTTTCGGCGCGGGTGCGGACCTTGACCGCGGTGCCGCGGGGGATCTCGTTGAACAGGTCCATGATGTCCTGGTTGAACAGGCGGATGCAGCCGGCCGAAGTGGCCTTGCCGATCGAGGACGGGTCCATCGTGCCATGGATGCGATACATGGTGTCGCGGCCGCCCTTGTAGAGATAGAGCGCGCGCGAGCCCAGCGGGTTGTCCACCCCGCCGGCCAGCCCGTGCCGGAGCGGGCCGTAAAGCTCGGGCTGGGTGCGGACCATGTTGGCGGTGGGGGTCCAGCTGGGCCAGGCATGCTTGCGGCCGATGGTCGCGCTGCCCTGGAAATTCTTGCCCGCCTGGCCGACCGCGACGCCATAGCGCATGGCCTCGCCATTGCCCAGCACATGATAAAGGAAGCGCGCATAGGGATCGACGACGATGGTGCCGGCGGCCTCGGGGCCGTTATAGGGCACGCGCTGGCGGCGGTTGCGCTCGGTCAGATAGGCGGGGCGGACGGCGTTGATCTCGATCGGTTCGCCGTTGGGGCCGGTATCGGTCCGTGCGCCATAGACGCCGTGATCGGGCGGCGGTTCGGCCGGGGTTTCGGCGGCAGGCGCACAGGCGGCAAGGCCAAGGCCCACCACCAGCAAAAGCGGAGCAAGGCGCATCGTTTTTCCCTTCGTAGCGCACCGCGCCCGGGGACGCGGCCGTGGCAGCTGTGAGATTGCGTCGGATGACGCGCCCGACCCGAGCAGAGGGCGGGCAAGAGTTGCAACCCCCTATCAGCCCTTCCGGTTCTGCGCCGTCAAGCCTTGGACCCGGCGGATATGCGCAATCGTTACCGAACTGTTGCCCAAACGCGCGGTTTTCCGCGCTTGCAGGGCCGAATCCGCAGGTTTCGGAACCGCAGCGGGGCCGGGGGCGTTGGCTTGACGGATCGGCCAAGCGCCGCAAACCCGCAAGGAAAGGACGCTTTCATGACCCTGACCGCCTTGCTTATCACCCTCATCATCGGCGCGATCGCCGGCTGGCTGGCCGGGCTGATCGTCAAGGGCCACGGCGAGGGGCTGCTGATGAACATCGTCATCGGCATCCTGGGCGCCGTGATCGCCGGCTGGCTGTTCCCGATGCTCGGCCTGGGCATGAGCGCCTCGGCCCCGATCCTCGGCACGATCATCTTCGCCACCCTGGGCGCGGTGATCCTGCTGGTGGTGCTGCGCCTCGTCAAGCGGGCCTGACACCGCGCCGGACGGCAAGAAAGGGGGCCTTTGGAAGGCCCCCTTTTTCCATGCTTGCCACGATTTTCAGGCGCGGGCGGGTTGCAGCGCCGGCCGGCCGGCGGCCTTGGCGCCGCGCAGATAGCGGGCATAGCCCAGATCCTCGGCCGCGATGTCGGGCTTGCGCCCCGAGATCAGGTCGGCCAGCAGCCGCCCCGAGCCCGCCGACATGGTCCAGCCCAGCGTGCCATGTCCGGTGTTCAGGTAAAGGTTCGGGATCGGCGTCGCGCCGACGATGGGCGTGCCGTCAGGCGTCATCGGGCGCAGCCCGGTCCAGAACAGCGCCTTGTCCGCATCGCCCGCACCGCCGAACAGCTCGCCCACCGATTTCGCCAGCGTTTCCTTGCGCCGCGGGTTCAGGCTCAGGTCGTAGCCGGCGATCTCGGCCAGGCCGCCGACGCGGATGCGCTCGCCCAGGCGGGTGATCGCGACCTTATAGGTCTCGTCCATCACCGTCGAGACCGGGGCGCGGCTTTCGTCCTGGATGTCGATGGTCAGCGAATAGCCCTTGAGCGGATAGACCGGCAGCTTCAGCCCCAGATGCCGCACCATGCGCGGCGAATAGGAGCCCAGCGCCAGCACATAGCGATCCGCGGTCAGCCGGCCCTGGTCGGTGCGCACGGCGCTGATGCGGCCGCCCTCGGCCTCCAGCGCCTCGATGCCGACGCCCCAGCGGAAGGTGACGCCCGCCGCCGCCGCCATCTCGGCCAGGCGGTTGGTGAAAAGGAAGCAATCGCCGGTCTCGTCGCCCGGCAGGCGCAGCCCGCCGACGATCCGCTCGGCCGAACCGGCCAGCCCCGGCTCGGCGGCGACGCAGCCGTCGCGGTCCAGAACCTCGAAGGGCACGCCATCGGCGCGCAGCACCTCGATGTCCTTGCCGGCGGCGTCCAGCTGCTGCTGCTTGCGGAACACCTGCAGGGTGCCCTGCGTGCGCTCGTCATAGCGGATGCCGGTTTCGGCGCGCAGCTCGCCCAGGCAGTCGCGGCTGTATTCGGCCAGCCGGACCATGCGGCTCTTGTTGACGGCATAGGCGGAGGAGGTGCAGTTCGCCAGCATCCGCGCCATCCAGGAGACACGCTGCCAGTCCAGCCGGGGCTGGACCACCAGCGGCGCATGGCGCTGGAACATCCATTTCAGCGCCTTCAGCGGCACGCCCGGCGCCGCCCAGGGCGAGGAATAGCCGGGCGAGATCTCGCCGGCATTGGCAAAGCTGGTTTCCAGCGCCGGGCCGTCCTGCCGGTCGATCACCGTGACCTCGTGCCCGGCCTTGGCCAGATACCAGGCCGAGGTGACGCCCAGGACACCGGCTCCAAGAATAATGATCTTCATCGTCGCGCACCCCCCAAATCCGAGTTGAGGGCAAGGATAGCAGCCGGTGCAGAAATGAAATCCCGATTCCGGCGAAAAATCGGCCAATCACGCCATATATTCTTCATGTTTATGTAATTTTGTCGAAGATTATTCGAATATATAGCGGTTTGGCGAAATAACAGAGCGGTGCGGCAAGAATCGGCCGGCCGGATTGCGGCCCGGCGGGGCTCTGCCTAAGCTTGCCGCATTGCCCCAGGTTTTCCGGATCATGCCAGCAACAGCCCGCAAAAGCCCCTTTGCCCCGTTCCGTCACCGCGATTTCCGGCTGCTGTGGTCGGCGACGCTGATCTCGAACTTCGGCGGGCTGGTGCAGGCGGTGGGCGCGGCCTGGATGATGACGCAGCTGACCGATTCGGCGACGCTGATCGCGCTGGTGCAGGCATCGAATACGCTGCCGATCATGCTGTTTGCGCTGCTTTCGGGGGCGCTGGCCGACATTTTCGACCGCCGCACGCTGCTTCTGGGGGCGCAGGTCTTCATGGCCTCGGTCTCGGTGCTGCTGGCGGTGCTGACCTGGCAGGGCTGGATGACGCCGCTGCTGCTCTTGTCGCTGACCTTCCTGATCGGGGTCGGGCAGGCGATCTACAACCCGCCCTGGCAGGCCAGCATGCAGGATCTGGTGCCGCGCGACGACCTGCCGGCGGCGGTGTCGCTGAACTCGGTCGGCTTCAACTTGATGCGCTCGGTCGGGCCGGCGGTGGGCGGGATCATCACCGCCGCCTTCGGCGCGGCGGCGGCCTTCGCGGTCAATGCGGCAAGCTATATCCCGCTGCTCGGCGCGCTGATGCGCTGGCATCCGGTGACGCCGCCGCGCATCACCACGCCCGAGCCCTTCGTCGCCGCCGTGGGCGCGGGGCTGCGCTATGTGGCGCTGTCGCCGAACCTGATGCGGGTGCTGTCGCGCGGGGCGCTGTTCGGCTTTTCGGCCATCGTGGTCATGGCGCTGTTGCCGCTGGTGGCCAAGCAGAACCCCGCGGGCGGCTCGCTGCTGTTCGGCCTGCTCTTGGGTTGCTTCGGCCTGGGCGCCATCGCCGGGGCGCTGATCAACCCGCATGTGCGCGAGCGGCTGGATAACGAGAACGTGGTCCGCGTCGCCTTTGCCGCCTTCGGCGCCTCGGCGCTGCTGCTGGCGCTGACCGAAAGCACCTGGCTGCACGCGCTGGCCATGCTGCCCGCCGGGGCCAGCTGGGTGCTGGCGCTGTCGCTGTTCAACGTCACCGTACAGCTTTCGACGCCGCGCTGGGTGGTGGCCCGCGCGCTGGCGCTTTACCAGACCGCGGTCTTCGGCGGCATGGCGGCGGGGGCGTGGACCTGGGGCTCGGTTGCCAACAATTACGACGTGGAGACGGCGCTGATCGCCGCCTCGGCGCCGCTGTTCCTGGGCGCGGTGCTGGGCCATTGGCTGCGCATCCCGGAATTCGGCACGCTGGACCTGGACCCGGTGAACCGCTTTCGCGAACCGGAACTGGCGCTGGACCTGCGCGGCCGCTCGGGCCCGATCATGGTGATGATCGACTACGAGATCGACCAGCTCGACGTGCCCGAGTTCCTGCGGCTGATGGCCTTGCGCCGCAACATCCGCCGCCGCGACGGCGCGCGCAACTGGGCGCTCTTGCGCGACCTGGAACACCCCGAGCGCTGGACCGAAAGCTATCACATCGCCACCTGGGACGAATACGTGCGCCACAACCTGCGCCGCACCAAGGCCGATTTCCAGACCTACGAGGATCTGCACAAGCTGCATCGCGGCAAGGAGCCGCCCGTCGTCCACCGCATGATCGAGCGCCACACCGTCAGCCTGGACGACGACGTGCCGCTGATCGGCAAGCTGGAGGTGCCCTGAGCGCAAAGGCCGCTTTACCGCGCCCCGGCGCCGCACTAGCGTTTCCCCATGTTGCGCTATGTGACCCGCCGCCTGATCTCGCTTGGCCTGAGCCTGCTCGTGGCCTCGGCGCTGATCTTTTCGGTGGTCGAGCTGGTGCCGGGCGATCCGGCCAGCTTCATGCTGGGCACCGGCGCCCAGCCCGAGACGGTGGCGGCGCTGCGCCAGCAGATGGGCCTGGATCTGCCCTTGCCGCTGCGCTACCTGCACTGGCTGGGCGGGGTGCTGACGGGCGATCTGGGCCACAGCTTCACCTACAAGACGCCGGTGGCCGGGATGATCCTCGACCGGATGCAGGTCTCGCTGCCGCTGGCGCTGCTGGCGCTGGCGCTGGCGGCGCTGATCGCCCTGCCCATCGGCATGTTCGCCGCTGCAAGGCGCGGCCGGGCGGGCGACACGGCGGTCATGGCGGCGACGCAGGTCGGCATCGCGCTGCCGAATTTCTGGTTCGCCATGCTGCTGGTGCTGCTGTTCGCGGTCAGGCTGCGATGGCTGCCCGCCGGCGGCTTTCCCGGCTGGGACCATCCCGCCGCGGCGCTGAAATCGCTGCTGCTGCCCGCCATCGCGCTGGCCCTGCCGCAAGCGGCGATCCTGGCGCGCGTGCTGCGCTCGGCCCTGGTCGAGACGCTGGGCCAGGACTACATCCGCACCGCCCGCGCCAAGGGGCTGAGCGCCGGGCAGGCATTGTCGCGCCATGCGCTGCGCAATGCGCTGATCCCGGTGCTGACCATCCTGGGCATGCAGTTTTCCTTTCTGCTGGCAGGCGCGATCATCATCGAGAATGTCTTCTACCTGCCGGGCCTTGGCCGGCTGATCTTCCAGGCCATCACCCAGCGCGACCTGATCGTGGTGCAGGGCGCGGTGCTGGTGCTGGTCGCGGCGGTGATCCTGGTCACCTTCCTGGTGGACCTGTCCTATGCGCTGGTCGACCCGAGGCTGCGGCGATGAGGTGGTCGCTGATCCTGGGCGCGCTGCTTTCCGGGCTGGCGCTGGTCGCGGCGCTGGTCTCGTTCCTCTGGACGCCGGCGGACGTGACGCAGCTTGCCATCGCGCAGAAGCTGCTGCCGCCCTCGGGCCAACATTGGCTGGGCACCGACCATTTCGGCCGCGACATGCTGTCGATGATCATGGTCGGCGCGCGCACCTCGATCGCGGTGGCGCTGGTGGCGGTAGGGATCGGCATGGGCCTGGGCGTGCCGCTGGGTCTGCTGGCCGCGGCACGC
The DNA here is from genome assembly GCF_046335115.1 of Paracoccus sp. P2. NCBI lineage: Bacteria > Pseudomonadati > Pseudomonadota > Alphaproteobacteria > Rhodobacterales > Paracoccaceae > Paracoccus > Paracoccus sp. P2. The sequence goes on from NZ_JBGOSN010000015.1 coordinate 67,384, forward strand.
AGCGGCGGCTGGATCGACGAGGCGGTCATGCGCGGCAACGACCTGGTCTTTGCCTTCCCGAGCCTGGTCATCGCCATCCTGATCACCGCGGCGCTGGGGCCTTCGGCGCTGAACGCGATCATCGCCATCGGCATCTTCAACATCCCGGTCTTTGCCCGCGTCACCCGCGGCGCGGCGCTGCCGATCTGGACGCTGGACTATATTCGCGCCGCGCAGGTCGCGGGCAAGGGCGCAAGCCGGATCAGCGTCCAGCACATCCTGCCCAATATCGCCAACCTGCTGATCGTGCAGGGCACCATCCAGTTCAGCCTGGGCATCCTGGCCGAGGCGGGCCTTTCCTATGTCGGCCTTGGCGCGCAGCCACCCACGCCCAGCTGGGGCCGGATGCTGGCCGAGGCGCAGACCATGGTGGCGCTGGCCCCGCATGTCGCCATCATCCCCGGCCTTGCCATCGTCGTCACCGTGCTGGGGCTGAACCTCTTGGGCGACGGCTTGCGCGACGCGCTGGACCCCAGATTGCGCAGGTCGCCATGATCCAGACCAGCCGCCTTTCGGTCGAGATCGGTGCGCATGAGATCCTGCGCGGCCTCGACCTGCAACTGCCGCCCGGCCGGATCACCGGGCTGGTCGGCGAAAGCGGCTCGGGCAAGTCCATGGCGGCGCTGGCGATCATGGGCCTGCTGCCCGAGGGCATGCGGGCCGAGGGCCGGGTGGATCTGGACGGCCGCAACCTGCTGGACCTGCCCGAGCGCGAGCTGTGCCGCATCCGCGGCAAGCGCATCGGCATGATCTTCCAGGAGCCGATGACGGCGCTGAACCCGCTGATGACCATCGGCGACCAGGTGGCCGAGGTGCTGCGCATCCACCAGGGCCTGGACCGCAAGACGGCGCTGGAGCGTGCCCGCGACCGGCTGGACCGCGTCGGCCTGGCCGCGCCGCGCTTTCCGCTGACGCTTTACCCGCACGAGCTGTCGGGCGGCCAGCGCCAGCGCGTCGCCATCGCGCTGGCCATCGCGCTGCGCCCCGACCTGCTGATCGCCGACGAGCCGACGACGGCGCTGGACGTGACCACGCAGGCCCGCATCCTCGACCTGCTCAAGGGGCTGGTCCGGGACGAGGGGATGGCGCTGCTGCTGATCACCCACGACCTTGCGGTGGTCGCGGGCATCGCCGACCGCGTGACGGTCATGCAGCAGGGCCGGATCGTCGAGGAAGGCCCGACCGAGACGGTGTTTCGCGAGCAGGCCCACCCCTATACCCGCGCGCTGTTCGCCGCCTCGACCCATCAGCCGCGTCTGGTGCTGCCCGCGGCGCAGCCGCGGCCGCTCTTGCAGGTCGAGGGGGCGGCGCGCGCATATCCCCTGCCCCGCCGCGGCCTGGCCGCGCCGCGCGAAACCCTGCGGGCGGTGGACGGGGTCAGTTTCCGCATCGACGCCGGGGAATCGGTCGGGCTGGTCGGCGAATCCGGCTGCGGGAAATCCACGCTGACGCGGGCCATCCTGGGGCTCGACCCGCTGCAGGGCGGCCGCATCCTGCTGGACGGGCAGGAAATCCGCACCGGCCGCGCCATGGCCCCGGAGCTGCGCGCCCGGATGCAGGCGGTGTTCCAGGATCCCTTCGGCAGCTTCGATCCGCGCTGGCGGGTCGAGCAGCTGGTGGCCGAGCCCTTTCACCTGACCGGCCTGCCCCGCGACTGGCGCGAACAGGTGGCCGAGGCGCTTTACGAGGTCGGCATCGCCGGAGACGCCATGCGCCGGCATATCCACGAATTTTCCGGCGGCCAGCGCCAGCGCATCGCCATCGCCCGCGCATTGATCATCAGGCCGCGGCTGATCGTGCTGGACGAGGCGGTCAGCGCGCTGGACGTGCGGGTGCGGGCGCAGGTGCTGGACCTGCTGGCGCGGCTGCGGGTCAGCCACGGCCTGTCCTACCTGTTCATCAGCCACGACCTGTCGGTGGTGCGCCGGATCACCGACCGGGTGCTGGTGATGGAAAAGGGCCGCATCGTCGAGGCCGGCCCGACCCACCAGGTGCTCGGGCAGCCGCAGCATCCCTATACGCAAAGCCTGCTGGCCGCGACGCCGCGCATTCCGGCCGCGTGGCAGGCTCACGTTCCGGTCGACGGCCTTGCGCTTGCGCCGCCGGCTCCGTAGCTGCTGCGGGCTTGCTCCCGGCAAAGGCCCCGCCGCCGGCCGCGGGAATCGCCCGGCTTCCACAGGTAAGCCCGCCTTCTGTCCCTGGTGGGCGGCAGCCTTCCGACCAGGCCCGAATCACCGCTTCCCGACCTGCCCCCGACCCGGCCCGGCACAACCGCACGCCCGATCCCGTGGCAACCGCGCCCGGCCAGGGATGGCGCCCAAGCCTGAACCCCGGCCAACCCGCGCGGAACGCAGTGACGACGACATTGGATTTCCATGACAATCCGCGAAGGATCAGGCGAGCGGCCCGAATGACAACAGGCCCCGCGCAGCCGCAGGGCCTGTTGCTCCTCCCCTGTCATGGCGGCCAGCCTCCCCGCGTAGCCGCCCAGGTATCCCTTGCCGATCAGGCGTCGATCAATTCTGCCTGACGCACGATCACTTGTGCCTGACGGATGGACGCGATGTCAACCAGTCTACCCTTGTATACCGTCGCGCCGGCGCCGGTCCGCTTGGCCTCCTCCATCGCGGCCAGGATCTCGCGCGCCTCGGTCACCGCCTTTTCGCTGGGCGAGAACACCTCGTTGGCCAGCGCCACCTGCTTGGGATGGATCGCCCATTTCCCGACCATGCCCAGCGTGGCCGAGCGGCGGGCCTGCGCCCGGAAGCCCTCGTCATCGCTGAAATCGCCGAAGGGGCCGTCCACCGGCAGCACGCCATGGGTGCGGCAGGCGGCGACGATGGCGGTCTGCGCCCAATGCCAGGGGTCGGACCAGTATTTCGCCCCCTCGTGCAGCATGTAGTAGTTTTCCTGGGTGCCGCCGATGCCGGTGGTGGCCATGCCCATGCTGGCGGCGAAATCCGCCGCGCCCAGGCTCATCGCCTGCAGGCGGGGCGAGGATGCCGCGATCTCCTCGACATGGGCGATGCCGGCAGCGGATTCGATGATGACCTCCAGCCCGATGCGCTTTTGCCGGCCCTTGGCCGCCTCGATGGCGGTGACCAGCGCGTCCACGGCATAAATGTCGGCGGCATTGCCGACCTTGGGGATCATGATCAGGTCCAGCCGCTCGCCGGCCTGTTCCAGCAGGTCCACCACGTCGCGGTACCACCAGGGCGTGTCCAGCCCGTTGATGCGGACCGACAGGGTCTTGCTTCCCCAGTCGATGTCGCCGATGGCCTGGATCACGTTCCTGCGTGCCTGCGCCTTGTCGTCGGGCGCGACCGAATCCTCCAGGTCCAGGTTGATGACATCGGCGGCCGAACCGGCCATCTTTTCGAACAGCGCCTCGCGCGAACCGGGGCCGAAAAGCTGGCAGCGGTTCAGGCGGGCGGGCGCAGCGGGTTGCGTGCGGAAGGACATGGCTTGCCTTTCAAGTAAGGATGTTTCAAGCGGCGCTGCAAAACTGATAGATAATTGCTGCGACTGCATCAAGCTGATTTTGCATCTGCGAAAACCCGCGCATCTTGACGCCCTGCCGCTTTCGGCGCAGGACCGCGCTAGCAGGCCCTGGGACAGGAGAAACGACATGACCCGCACCGTCTATCTGAATGGCGACTATCTGCCGGAAGCCGAAGCCAAGGTGTCGATCTTCGACCGCGGCTTCGTGATGGGCGACGGCGTCTACGAGGTGACCAGCGTGCTGGATGGCAGGCTGCTGGACTTTGCCGGCCACATGCGGCGGCTGACCCGTTCGCTGGCCGAACTCGGCATGGGCAATCCGCTGACCGACGACGAATGGCTTCACGCGCATCGCCAGCTGGTGACGCTGAACGACGTGACCGAGGGCATGGTCTATCTGCAAGTGACCCGCGGCAATCCCGGCGACCGCGACTTCGCCTATCCGCCCGAGGATACGCCGCAGACCGTGGTCATGTTCACCCAGTCCAAGCCCGGCCTGGCCGACAATCCGCAGGCAAAGACCGGCATCCGGGTGATCTCGATCCCCGACCTGCGCTGGCACCGGCGCGACATCAAGACGGTGCAGCTGCTTTACCCCTCGATGGCCAAGATGGAGGCCAAGCATCGCGGCGTCGACGATGCCTGGTTCACCGAGGACGGCTTCGTGACCGAAGGCACCTCGAACAACACCTATATCGTCAAGGACGGCAGGATCGTGACCCGCCCGCTGTCCAACGACATCCTGCACGGCATCACCCGCGCCTCGCTCTTGCGCTATGCCGCCGAGGCGCAGATGCAGATCGAGGAACGCCCCTTCACCATCGCCGAGGCGCAGGCCGCGGACGAGGCCTTCCTCACCTCGGCCTCGGCCTTCGTGATGCCGGTGGTCGAGGTCGACGGCGTGGCGCTGGGCAGCGGCCGCCCCGGCCCGGTGGCGACCCGCCTGCGCGAAATCTATCTCGAGGAGTCGCGCAAGTCGGCTGTCTGACCGGCCCCCGCCTGCGCATTCTTCCTTGGAGAAATATCCCGCAGGGGGAGTCCGCCGCGCCCGCGGCGGACGGGGGACGCGAAGTCCCCCTGCGGCGGCGGTGCCGCCGCTCAGTGCCCCAGGATCTGGGACAGGAACAGCTTGGTGCGCTCCGAGCGGGGATTGTTGAAGAACTCCCTGGGCGTGTTCTGCTCGACGATCTGGCCCTGGTCCATGAAGATCACCCGATGCGCCACCGCCTGGGCAAAGCCCATCTCGTGGGTGACGCAGAGCATGGTCATGCCGTCCTCGGCCAGCTCGATCATCGTGTCCAAGACCTCCTTGATCATCTCGGGATCCAGCGCCGAGGTCGGCTCGTCGAACAGCATGATCCGCGGCCGCATGCACAGCGCCCGCGCGATCGCCACCCGCTGTTGCTGGCCGCCCGACAGCTGGCCGGGATATTTATGCGCCTGTTCGGGGATTTTGACCTTGGTCAGGAAATGCATGGCCGTCTCCTCGGCCTCGCGCTTGGGGATCTTGCGCACCCAGATCGGCGCCAGGGTGCAGTTCTCCAGGATGGTCAGATGCGGGAACAGGTTGAAATGCTGAAACACCATCCCGACCTCGGAACGCACCTTGTCGATATTCTTCAGGTCGTGGGTCAGCTCGGTCCCGTCGACGATGATCTTGCCGGCCTGGTGTTCCTCCAGCCGGTTGATGCAGCGGATCAGCGTGGATTTGCCCGAACCCGAAGGCCCGGCGATCACGATACGCTCGCCGCGACTGACGACCAGGTCGATGTCGCGCAGCACGTGGAAGGTGCCGTACCATTTGTTCAGCTTGACGATCTCGATGGCGGCCTCGTCGCCTGCGGCGGGGATCGCGGTGGTTTGCCTGGTCATGAACGCCTCCTCAGCGGTGGTCGCGCTTCAGCCGGCGTTCCAGATACATGGAATAGCGCGACATGCCGAAGCAGAGGATGAAGAAGATCGCGCCGACGAAGATATAGGGCTCCCAATAGGCGCCTTTCCATTCAAAGCTTGCGCGGATGGTGTCGGCCATGGCCTTCAAGGGGTCGAACAGCCCGACGAAGACGACCAGCGTGGTGTCCTTGAACATGCCGATGAAGGTCGAGACGATGCCGGGGATCGAGATCTTCAGCGCCTGCGGCAGCACGATCAGCCGCTGCGCCTTCCAGTAGTCCAGCCCCAGCGCATCGGCTGCCTCGTACTGGCCCTTGGGCAGCGCGGCCAGCCCGCCGCGGATCACCTCGGCCATATAGGCGGCGGCGAACAGCGTCACCATGATGATGACCCGCAGGATGATGTCGAAATTCGTGCCCGGCGGCAGGAAATAGTTCAGCAGCAGCGAGGCCACGAACAAGAGCGTGATCAGCGGCACGCCGCGGATGAACTCGATGAACATCACCGCCAACAGCTTGATCACCGGCAGGTCCGAGCGCCGCGCCAAGGCCAGGATCACCCCCAGCGGCAAGGACAGCGCGATGCCGGCGACGCCGATGGTGATCGACAGCACGAAGCCGCCGAACTGGTCCGAGGAGACCGGCCGCAGCCGCAACGGCAGAACCCCCGCCAGCATCGAGGCCAGCGGCCCGGCCAAGAGCAGCCACCAGGCCACCGCCGCCACCACCGCCAGCGCAAAGGCCAGCAACCCGAACCGCGCCGCCAGCAGCCGCCAGACCACGAAGCCCAGGCCGAAGCCGGCCAGCACCATCGCCTCGCTCCACAGCGATCCGCCCCAGAGCAGCCAGACGGCGATGAAGGGATAGACCAGGCTGGCCAGCAGCGACCATTGCGGGCGCGTCTCGATCAGCGCGGCCCAGGCCAGCATCAGCACGGCCATTCCCATCAGCGCCGCCATGGGGGCGCCCAGCACCATGGCGATGACGAAGGTCAGCGCCATCGACAGGCCCAGCACGATGCGCCGCGCCCTGGCGCTTTCGGAAAACAGCACCGGCGCCAGCGCCAGGAACAGCAGACCGAAAGCCAGCACCGGACGCCAGTACAGCGCCTGCGGATAGAAGCCGAACATGAACTGGTTCCAGCGATGCTTGATCAGGGCGAAACAGGCGCCGGTGGCGCCCTGCCCCCAGGTCTCGGCGATGACCTGGCGGCATTCGGCCATGCTGCCGGCGTTCCAGACCGAATGCGACAACCAGGGACCGACGGTGCTGACCACCAGCCAGACGATGCCCAGCCCGACAAAGGTCAGCGCGATGTTCAGCGGCCCCGAGAACAGGTTCTCGCGCAGCCATTTGATCGCGCCGGATTCGGCCAGAGGCGGCGGCTCGGGCGGCAGCATTGTCTCGCGGACATAGGCGACGGTTTCGGAATGCGTGTCGCTCATCTCACCGCTCCTTCAGCTTGACGCGGGCGTTGAAGACATTCATCCCGGCCGAGATGATCAGGCTGAGCGCCAGATAGATGCCCATCATCAGCACCATGCATTCCATCTCGCGCCCGGTCTGGTTCAGCGTGGTGCCGCCCAGCGTGCCGCGCAGGTCCATGTAGCCGACCGCGATGGCCAGCGAGCTGTTCTTGGTCAGGTTCAGGTATTGCGAGATCAGCGGCGGCACGATCACCCGCAGCGCCTGCGGCAGCACCACCAGCGACATGGTGCGGCGCGGCCGCAGGCCCAGGGCAAAGGCCGCCTCGGTCTGGCCGCGGCTGACGGCCAGAATGCCGGCGCGCACGATCTCGGCGATGAAGGCGCCGGTATAAAGCGTCAGCGCCAGCCACAGCACCACGAAGGCGTTGTCGAGGTTGATGCCATCGGCGAAGTTGAAGCCGCGCAGCACCGGCGGGATCAGGTGCAGGCCGAAATACCAGGTCAGAAACAGCACCGGCACGGCGAACATCGCCAGGCTGATCCACCAGGTCCGCGGCCGCTTGCCGGTCTGGTCCTGCACCCGTTGCGCCCAGCGCCGCAGCAGCCGCCAGCTGGTCCAGGCCGCGGCGATGACCACGACATAGGCGATCAGCGCCCAGCTGATCCCCTCGCGCCCCAGCGAGATGGTGCCGGGCGGGTTGGTCATGCCGATCGAGGGGATGGCGGTATAGCGGTTGGTCGGCGCGATCATGTCGAACAGGATCATCTCCGCGGCCGGGTTCTCGCCCCGATAGGCATTGGGCGGCGGCATGACCTCGGTGAAGATCGCAAGGCAGACCAGGATCCACAGCAACAGGGGAATGTTGCGGAAGATCTCGACATAGACCGTCATCAGCCGCGCGATCAGCCAGTTCGAGGACAGCCGCAGCACGCCCACGATCACCCCCAGGATCGTCGCCGCGATACAGCCCATGATCGAGACCAGCAGCGTGTTCAGCAGCCCGATCACCGTGGCGCGCAGATGGGTGTCGTCGGAATTGTACGGGATCAGCTGCTGCGGAATGTCGTATCCGGCGCGCCGGAACAGGAAATCGAAGCTGAGCGTCTTGCCCATGGCGGACAGGTTGCGCAGCGTGTTGTCGATCAGCCAACTCGCCGCCAGCATCACCAGGATGAAGACGATGGCTTGCAGGGTCAGCGAGCGATAGCGCCGATCATAGATCAGCATCGATAACCGGAACGGCGGATTGTCCGCCCCCGTATAGGTGACCATGTATTAACCCCCTGTATCCGGCTTGAATGACGGGCCTTCGGCCTCTGGCTTGCCGGCTTTCGTTCGGGGGCGCGCGGGGGCATGCACCCCCGCGCGCCCTTGTTCAGATGCGATTACCGGAAGGGCATCGCATACATCAGGCCGCCCTGGGTCCATTGCGCGTTCAGCCCGCGCGCCAGCCCGATGGGGGTCTGCTCGCCGATGGTGGCGGCAAAGATCTCGCCATAGTTGCCGCCGGCCTTGATGGCGCGCTTGGCCCATTCGGCGTCCAGCCCGATCATCTTGCCCAGCTCGTCGGTGGTTCCCAGCAGGCGCTGGACCTCGGGGTTGTTCGAGCTTTTCGCCAGTTCGTCGATATTGGCCGAGGTGACGCCGTATTCCTCGGCCGCGATCAGCGCGTAGAGCGTCCAGCGCGTGATGTCGCCCCAGTTGTTATCGCCATGGCGCACCGCCGGGCCCAGCGGCTCCTTCGAGATGATCTCGGGCAGGATGATGTGGTTTTCCGGGTCGGCGAAGCTGGCGCGGGTCGCGGCCAGGCCCGAGGCGTCGGTCGTATAGGCATCGCAGGCGCCGGCCATGTATTGCTGTTCGCCCTCGGCATTGCTGTCGATGTTGACCGGCTGGTAATCCATGTTGTTGGCCTTGAAGTAATCGGCCAGGTTCAGTTCGGTCGTGGTGCCGGTCTGGATGCAGATCGTGGCGCCGTTCAGCTCCTTGGCCGAGCTGACGCCCAGATCCTTGCGGACCATGAAGCCTTGGCCGTCGTAATAGTTCACGCCGATGAAATCCAGCTTGAGGTCGGTATCGCGCTGGAAGGTCCAGGTGGAGTTGCGGGCCAGCAGGTCCACCTCGCCCGAGGAAAGCGCCGTGAAGCGGGTCTGGCCGGTGGTCGGCACGTATTTCACCTTGGTCGCGTCGCCCAGCACCGCCGCGGCCACGGCCTTGCAGAAGGCAACGTCGAAGCCCGACCAGTTGCCGCTCGCGTCAGGGGCGGCAAAGCCGATCAGGCCGGTGTTCACCCCACAGTTCAGCACGCCGCGGGCCTTGACCTCCTTCAGCGTGTCACCCTCTGCGGCCAAAGCACCCGAGGCCGCCAGCGCGACCGCCGTCACAGAGCCGAAGAATACAGATTTCTTCATTGATTTCCCCACTGTTGTTCCGGGTCTCGCCCAAGGATGCACCATCTGAAGGGTCGTTGGCGAGCCCGTTTGAGCAAGGGGCATTCGTCACCCCCATAAGCGGCATTGTGCCGATGGCGGCGGGTGCGTCAAGAAAGAACCAAAACGCGCCCCTCAGCCGCGGCTGAGCAGCCAGAACCGCTCAGAATCGCGCATGGCGGCCAGTCGGCCTGCCGCCGCCTCGTCGGCTTCGGCATCGCGACCCCAGCGTTGTGCCTGAAATTCCTCGTCAATCCTGGACAGGGCATGGGCGGTCTCGGCGTCAATCCGGCCGCGGATCACCGCCAGCCCCAGGATCAGCGAGCCGGGCAGAGTCACCAGATCGTGCAGGGCCGTCAGGCCAAAGGGATCCAGGGCCGCGACCTCTGCGCGCAATTTCAGCAGCGCGACCGGATCCTGCGGCACCGGGATCACGCCATGGGTGATGCGCAGCGGCGCCCGCAATTCGGTCGCCGCCCAGTCGATCAGCGGATCCCACCCCTCGGCCTGGGCGCGCACCAGCGCCTCGGGCGCATCGGCGCGATAGGACAGCAGGTCGGTGCCGCCATAATCGCCCAGCATCGCCGCCACCGCGTCGAATTGCGGCACGACCTTTTCGATGGCGGAATTGGCCGCGCGGGTCAGCGGCATGGCATTGGGGTCGATCACCTCCTGCACCGCCTGCCATTCCTGGGCCACGGCCAGGGCCAGCGCCTCGGTCGGCAGGCGCAGCGGCTGCTTGCCGGGCGTGCGCAGCGGGCGCTCGTCCAGAAGGACGCTCCAGCCGTCCGCTTCGTCGTGGATCGCGACGGATGCCCAGAAACGGCGCGCCTTCCATTCACTCATCGGCCCACTCCAGCAGCGCGCGGGTCAGCGCGGGATAGTCGGGCGCGACCAGATGCGCGCCGGCCGCATGCAATTCCTCGACCGGGCAAAAGCCCCAGCCGACGCCAAAGCCGGCGACGCCGGCCGCCCGCGCCATTTCCATGTCGAAGGTGGAATCGCCCACCATCACCGCCCGCCCGGCGCCCACGCCGGTTTCCGACAGCGCGCTTTCCAGCATGGCCGGATGCGGCTTGGAGGGATGCCCATCCGCCGATTGCCGGGTGATGAAGCGCCGGGTCAGCCCATGCGCATCCAGGATCGCCGCCAGCCCCCGCGCCGGCTTGCCGGTGGCGATGCCCAACAGCAGCTCGTCCCGCGCGGCCAGCGCGTCCAGGCAGTCCAGCGCGCCCGGATAAAGCGGCGGCAGCGCCCCCGCCGCGCGCGAGGCGATGAAGGATTCGCGATAGCCGGCGACGACCCGCCCGTGCAACTCGGGGCCGGCACCGGGCAAGAGCCGCGCCACCGCGACCGGCAGCGACAGGCCGACGATGGAAAGAATGCGGGCCGGCTCCATCTCGGGCAGGCCGGCACCCTGCATGGCGCGGTTCATCGCCTGGGTGATCTCGAGCTGGCTGTCGACCAGCGTGCCGTCGATGTCGAAGATGACCAGTCTCATGGCGTCCTATGCTGTCTCGGCAAAGGGGTCTTCGGGCACGTCGTTTTCCGACCAGCCCAGCGTCTTCCAGGTGCGGCTCATGTGATCGGGCAAGGGCGCGGTCACGGTGATCAGCTTCTTGGTGATCGGATGCTCGAAGCGGATCATGCGCGCATGCAGGTGCAGCTTGCGGCTGATCTCTCCACCCAGCTGGGCGCCCCAGCCGTCGCCCAGGTTCTCTTGCCCCGAGCCGCCGTATTTGCCGTCGCCGACGATGGGATGGCCGATCTCGGCCATATGGGCGCGCAGCTGGTGGGTACGGCCGGTGACGGGCACCATGGCCACCCAGCTGACCCGGCCGCCCAGGGCATCCAGCACGGCATAATCGGTATGGGCGCGCTTGGCGCCCTCGGTCGTGGCAATGGCCGAGGGATGCACGGCCATCATCTTTTCGCCCTCGCCGCCCCGGCCGCGGCCCGGCGCCTTGACGAGGCCGTATTTGATCGAGCCCATGCGCGGATGCGGCACGCCCGCCACGGCGGCCCAGTAGATCTTGCGGGTCAGCCGGTGCCGGAACGCCTCGGAAAGCGCGCGGGCGATGCGGTCGGTGCGCGCCAGCAGCAGCACGCCCGAGGTGTCCTTGTCCAGCCGATGCACCAGCTTCGGCCGGTCCTTGTAGCCGAACATCAGCGCCGCGGTCAGCCCGTCCACATGCCGGTCGCCCTGCCCCGAGCCGCCCTGCGAGGGCAGGCCCGGCGGCTTGTTCAGGGCGATGACATGCTCGTCGCGCCACAGGACGCAGGACTGGATCATCTCGGCATCGGACTGCTTGACGCGGGGCTTCGCCGCCGGCGCCGGGGCGTCGCCCTCGGGCAGCGGCGGCACGCGAATCTCCTGCCCGGCCTCGATACGGGTATTGGCCCTGACCCGGCCGCCGTCGACGCGCAGCTGGCCGGTGCGGCACCATTTCTCGACCGCGCCCTGGGTCAGCTGCGGAAACCGCTTCTTGAGCCAGCGGTCGATGCGCTGCTCGGCCTCGTCCGCGCCGACGCGGATGGTCTGCACGCCGCTCATGCGAAGATCCCCCGGCCGATGGCCAGACCCGCGACCACAGCCGCCAGCGACAGCAGGACCGAGCCCAGCACATAGCCGAGCGCGGCGGCGGCAGCGCCGCGTTCCCACAGCGTCAGACTGTCCAGCGCGAAGGCGGAAAAAGTGGTGAAGCCGCCCAGCACCCCGGTCAGCAGAAAGGGCGCCAGGTGCTGGCCACCCCGATGCGCCAGCGCCGCCGCCAAGAGCCCCATCGCCAGGCAGCCGGCGACGTTCACGGCCAGCGTGCCCAAGGGAAAGCCGGGGCTCAGCCGCCCGGCCAGGATATTGACCCCGTAGCGCGCCGCGGAACCCATCGCCCCACCCAGCGCGACCTGAAGGAAAGTGTGTTTCATGCTTTGTCCTCTGCCCGCCGCTTCTGACGCAGCCCGGCGAACCATTCAACGCGCTTTTTCAACTCGCGCTCGAATCCGCGCTCGACGGGCAGGTAGAAGACCGGGCGCTTCATGCCGTCGGGGAAATAGTTCTGGCCCGAAAAGGCGTCCTCGGCATCGTGGTCATAGCGATAGCCGGCGCCATAGCCCTGATCCGACATCAGCCCGGTCGGCGCATTCAGGATATGCTTGGGCGGCATCTGGCTGCCCGAACGCCGCGCCAGGTCGCGCGACGCCTTGTAGGCGGCATAGCCGGCATTCGACTTGGGCGCCAGCGCCAGGTAGATCGTGGCCTGCGCCAAGGCCAGCTCGCCCTCGGGGCTGCCCAGGCGTTCGTAAAGCGCCCAGGCGTCCAGGCAATGGCGCTGCGCCGCCGGATCGGCCAGGCCGATATCCTCGATCGCCATGCGGGTCAGGCGGCGGGCCAGGTAGCGGGGGTCTTCGCCCCCCTCCAGCATCCGCGACAGCCAGTAAAGCGCCGCGTCCGGGTCGCTGCCGCGCACCGATTTGTGCAGGGCCGAAATCAGGTTGTAATGCTCGTCGCCGGACTTGTCGTATTTCGCCGCCCGCCGCATCAGCCGCTGCGCCAACTGGTCGGGGTCGAGCTTGCCCCTGACCTTCCAGGCCATCACCTGCTCGATCAGGTTCAGGCAAGCGCGGCCGTCGCCATCGGCCATTTCCAGCAGCCGGTCGCGGGCCTCGGCGGTCAGCGGCAGGGCGCGGTCCAGTTCCTGCTCGGCGCGCTGCGCCAGGCGTTCCAGATCCGCCAGGCCCAGCCGCTCCAGCACGATGACCTGGGCACGGGACAGAAGCGCGGCGTTCAGCTCGAAACTGGGGTTCTCGGTGGTGGCACCGACCAGGGTGATGGTGCCGTCCTCCATATGCGGCAGGAAACTGTCCTGCTGCGCCTTGTTGAAGCGGTGGATTTCGTCGACGAACAGCAGCGTGCCGCGGCTCTGGCTCCGGCGCAGGCGCGCGGCGTCGAACACCTTGCGCAGTTCCGGCACGCCGGAAAAGATCGCCGATATCTGTACGAAGGCCAGGTCCGTTTCCTGCGCCAGAAGCCGGGCGATGGTGGTCTTGCCAACCCCCGGCGGACCCCAGAGGATCAGCGAGGACAGGCTGCCGGCGCCCAGCATGGCGCCCAGCGGACCGTCGGGGCCAAGCACCTTGTCCTGGCCGATGACATCGGACAGCCGGGCCGGACGGATCCGGTCGGCCAGGGGACGCGCCACCGGGCGCGCAGCTTCGCCCGAGGTGGGCGCGGTATCGAATAGGTCTGCCATGCGGGCAACATGTTACGCCGCCCGCATCACGCGCGAAAGGCCCTCCACCCAACGCACCGCATCAGTGCATCTTGGCCGCCAGGTTGATCGAGACGCATTGGAAATAGCCGTCGTCGATCCAGACCACCGGGCCCATGGCCTGCGCGTCCAGCCCGCAGGGCACCAGCCAGCGCGGCCAGGTCGAGGCGACCAGGCACACCAGTCGCGAGGCGCCCAGTTCGCGGGCCGAATTGGTCATCTCGGCGACCAGGTTGAAATGCACCCGGCGGCGTTCGCGCTGCGGGATGGTGTGGTCGACGAACAGGCGGCTGGCTTCCCAGGTTCCGGCCTCGACCGGTGCCGGCTCGTCCAGCAGGTTCTGCGGGATCGAGCCGCCCAGCAGGTTCAGCTGGGCATCACGGATCATGTAGGAATACATGCCGCAGCGCGCCGTGGTGGGCGTCAGCCGCACGCCGGCCAGAACCCGGCCGTTTTCATGGATCGCCACCCAGCGGCTCATGGGCGTGTCGTATTGGTCGAACTCCATGTCGTCGGTCTGGGGCAGGTTCCAGCGCTTCTGGACGATGAAGCTTTGCTTGCGGGCGCGGAAGATGTTCGCGAACAGCTCGCCGTGGTTGTGGAGGTTGGCGAAGGAAAGTGTGGTGGTCTGCATGGTCTTCTCCTGGGGTTCGTGGTGGTGGTGGCCCCCAGGTGTAAACCGCAACGGCGGACGAACCGTATTACAGCAAGCGGTAATCCTTGGCCCGTTGCAGCGCCTCGGCCGTCGTGCGCGCCATGAGTCGTTCGCGTGCCGAGATGAGACGTGCCTTGAATGCGCTTTCCGTTATACCAAGCTTGGCAGCCGCCGCTGCATGACGATCCCCCTCTGCGATACACCGAAGGGCCTCTTGCTGAGCCTTCGTCAGGCTCTCCGGCGGCTCCGTGATCTCGTGAAGCCGTCGTAGCGTTGCCGAGATCACGTCGATCTCGTCATCCGTGAATTCCCGCTTGTCATGGGCGAATGCCGCGATGGTGCGCGACTTGATCGGCCCATGCGCCACGACCAGACCGTAATGCAGCCCGTGATCGGCCGCGTCCTGGAGGATCGAAAACGGGTCAGGAATGGGCAGCACGCTCCAGCGGCAGGCGCCGGTGGTCGAGAAGCCCCAGGCAATCGTGGGGTCGCGCAGGGCATAGGCGCGTTCGGAATAGCGCTGGGCCCATTCCTTGTTATAGGTCTGGAACTGCATCAGTGGTGCAGCGAAACGAATGTGCAGCCCGATGAAATAGCCCGCCGGAGCAAGCTTTTTCAGCTTGGCGAGTGCTGCATTGATTTCCGCGCGAGACGACATGACTTTTTGGACAGATTGCGTTTTCTTCGGGTTACAACGAAAAATGGCACAGTTCTCAGTGTATTCAAGCAATACCGTGCTTGCGGGCGACGTTTTTCGGAATGCCGTAGGGTCAGCCCGTCGGCACGACAAGGCATAACCGGCTTTTGCCTCCGGGCGCAAGCCGTCCCGCCTCTTGCAATTCCCGTGCGTTTCCTGACGACCGGCACAACTATCGGACGAAAATAAGCGGATACGTTCCCGTTCTTCCCCCATGCCAAGGGCTGCGCACTGTTGCAAAAAGCCCGCAGCCATGACGATGGCTGCGGGCGTCAATGATCGCTTAACCCTAAGAAAGGGTTAAGTTTCTTACGATTCGTCGGCTGCCGATTCGGCTTCCAGGCGGGCACGGTCGGCGGCGCCCTTGGCGCTGGTGTCGCGCTCGACGAATTCGATGATCGCCATCGGGGCCATGTCGCCATAGCGGAAGCCGGCCTTCATGATGCGGACATAGCCGCCCTGCCGGTCCTTGTAGCGGGCACCGAGCACCTCGAACAGTTTCGCGACATGGCTGTCCTGCTTCAGCTGGGCAGCGGCCTGCCGGCGAGCGTGCAGATCGCCGCGCTTGGCCAGGGTGATCAGCTTCTCGACGATGGGACGCAGTTCCTTGGCCTTGGGCAGGGTGGTCTTGATCTGCTCATGCTCGATCAGCGAGCCGGCCATGTTGGCGAAAAGCGCCTTGCGGTGCTCGTGGGTGCGGTTCAGACGGCGATAGCCGCGGGCGTGACGCATGATGTTTCTCCTTCACGTCTTTTGCTTTGTCCGGCAGCCCATGCGTGCGGGCCGCTCTCCTTGGGGCGGAATGCCCGGTCTTGCGGGGGCGTCGCCGCCCCCGAAACTCAGAACTGGTCGTCGAAACGCTTGGCCAGATCCTCGATGTTTTCCGGCGGCCAGTCCACGACGTCCATGCCGAGATGCAGGCCCATGCCCGAGAGCACTTCCTTGATCTCGTTCAGCGACTTGCGGCCGAAGTTCGGCGTGCGCAGCATCTCGGCCTCGGTCTTCTGGATCAGGTCGCCGATATAGACGATGTTGTCGTTCTTGAGGCAGTTCGCCGAACGCACCGACAGTTCCAGCTCGTCCACCTTCTTCAGCAGGCGCGGGTCGAATTCCAGCCCGTCCTCGGCATCCGAGCGGGTGGCGGTTTCCGGCTCGTCGAAGTTGACGAAGACCGAAAGCTGGTCCTGGATGATGCGCGCGGCATAGGCCACGGCGTCTTCCGGGGTCAGCGAACCGTCGGTCTCGACCTTCATGGTCAGCTTGTCATAGTCCAGCACCTGCCCCTCGCGGGTGGGGGTGACCTCGTAGCTGACGCGCTTGACAGGCGAGAAGATGGCGTCGATCGGGATCAGGCCGATGGGCGCATCCTCGGGACGGTTCTTGTCGGCGGCGACATAGCCCTTGCCGTTGGCGACGGTCAGCTCCATGTGCAGTTCCGCCCCCTCGTCGAGATGGCAGATGACATGGTCGCGGTTCAGGATGGTGATGCCGGCGGATTCCTGGATGTCGCCGGCCTTGACCTCGCCCGGACCCTTGGCCGAAAGCGTCAGGCGCTTGGGCGCGTCGACGTCCATCTTCAGCGTGACGCCCTTGAGGTTCAGGACGATGTCGGTGACGTCCTCGCGCACGCCGGGGACGGATGAGAATTCATGCAGCACGTTGTCGATCTGCACCGAGGTGATGGCCGCGCCCTGCAGCGAGGACAGCAGAACCCGGCGCAGCGCATTGCCCAGCGTCAGGCCGAAGCCGCGCTCCAGCGGTTCCGCGACCACGGTGGCCACGCGGGACGAATCGGCGCCCGGCTTGATTTCAAGCTGCGTCGGCTTGATCAGTTCAGCCCAATTCTTGTGGATCATGCGTTTGCCTCCATACCAGTTTCCGACCCATGACCGGTGGCCGGAAACGCCCGAGGTGAAATGCGAAAAGCGCGCCCCGCACGGGACAATCCCGCGCGGAACGCGTCAAAATCTTGCCTGATCAGACCCGGCGGCGTTTCGGCGGGCGGCAGCCGTTATGCGCGATCGGGGTCACGTCACGGATGGCCGTGATGTTGAAGCCGACCGCGGCCAGCGCGCGCAGCGCCGATTCGCGACCCGAGCCGGGGCCCTGAACCTCGACCTCCAGCGTGCGGACGCCGTGTTCCTGCGCCTTCTTGCCAGCGTCTTCGGCGGCCATCTGCGCGGCATAGGGGGTCGATTTGCGCGAACCCTTGAAGCCCATGGTGCCGGCCGACGACCAGGAGATCGCATTGCCCTGCACGTCCGAGATCAGGATCTTGGTGTTGTTGAAGGACGAGTTCACATGCGCCACGCCGGTGGCGATGTTCTTGCGTTCCTTGCGCTTGATGCGGGTTTTATCGCGTGCCATGTCCGTTCCCCCTTACTTCTTCTTGCCGGCGATGGGCTTCGCCGGGCCCTTGCGGGTGCGGGCATTGGTGTGGGTGCGCTGACCGCGGACCGGCAGGCCGCGACGGTGGCGCAGGCCGCGATAGGAGCCCAGGTCCATCAGGCGCTTGATGTTCATCTGCGTCTCGCGGCGCAGGTCGCCCTCGACGGTATAGTTGGCGTCGATGTATTCCCGGATCTTCAGAACTTCGGCATCCGACAGTTCGTTGACGCGGCGCGTGGGCTCGATGCCGACGGCGGTGACGATCTCTTCGGCGAATTTCGAGCCGATCCCGTGGATATAGGTCAGTGCGATCGGGACGCGTTTCCCGGTCGGAATGTTGACGCCAGCAATACGAGCCACGCGTGTTTCCTTTTCCATGTTGCGGTTCCGTAGCACCGGAACCTTTTTTCACAACCAAAGACCCGAAAGCCATGCCTCCGGGCCTTGAAGCGACACCCAGGACATCCGGGTGATTCTCTTGCGAGATGCTGCGAATTAAGGGATTCGTCGCCCAAGGTCAAGCCTAGGACGGGATCCTGTCCAGCACCTTCGCGACCTGGGCGGCCACCTCGTCGATCTCGGCCAGGCCGTCGACCGGGTTCAGGTTACCCTTGACATAGTAATAGCCGATCAGGGGCGAGGTCTTCTTGTAATATTCCATCAGCCGGGTCTTGAGGCTTTCCTCGTTGTCGTCGGCGCGGCGGCGCAGGTCGGTCGAGCCGCAGACATCGCATTTGCCCGGCTCTTTCGTCGGCTTGGTCACGTCGTGATAGACCTCGCCGCAATTGCCGCAGGTGAAACGGCCCGAGATGCGCGCGACCAGCGCCGCATCGTCCACCCGCATCTCGATCACGGCGTCGATGCGCTGGTCCATCTCGGCCATCAACGCCTGCAGCGCGTCGGCCTGGGCCAGGGTGCGCGGGAAGCCGTCGAAGATGAAGCCCTTGCCGCCCCGCCCCAGCTTTTCGCGGATCAGGCCGATGACGATCTCGTCCGTCACCAGCTCGCCGCGGTCCATCACCTCGGCCACGCGCTTGCCCATCTCGGTGCCCGAGCTGCGGGCCTCGCGCAGCATGTCGCCGGTGGAGAGCTGGACGAGGCCGCGCTCCTCGATTAGCCGCCGGGCCTGGGTGCCTTTGCCTGCGCCGGGCGGGCCCAGCAGAATGATGTTGATCGCCATGTCGTCGTCCCTCTCCTACCCTTTTTGGTGGGTTTACCCCTTAACGGCGCGCCGGCGCCTTGCGCGGCTTGGCCGCCCCGGCCTTGCCCCGCTTGCCGCGCAGTTGCGATTTCTCGATCAAACCTTCGTATTGATGGGCGAGCAAGTGGCTTTGCACCTGGTTGATCGTGTCCATGACGACGCTGACCACGATCAGCACCGAAGTCCCGCCGAAATAGAACGGGATCGCCAGCTGGTCGCGGATGATCTCGGGCAAAAGGCAGACAAAGGCCAGATAGGCCGAGCCGATCACCAGCACCCGCGTCACCACATAGGTCAGGTAATCCTCGGTGCGCTTGCCGGGACGGATGCCGGGGATGAAGCCGCCCTGGTTCTTCAGATTCTCGGCCACGTCCTCGGTCTTGAAGCTGACGTTGAAGGTGTAGAAATAGGTGAAGAACACGATCATCGCCGCAAAGAACAGCAGGTAAAGCGGCTGGCCGGGACCGAAATAGGCCAGGATCGTGGACATGATCGGGCCGGTCTGGTTGCCCGAGAAGGTCGAGATCGTCACCGGCAGCAGCAGGAGCGAACTGGCGAAGATCGCCGGGATCACGCCGGCCGGGTTCACCTTGATCGGCAGGTGCGAGGATTGGCCGTCATAGACCTTCATCCCGACCTGGCGGCGCGGATACTGGATGTGGATCTTGCGCAGCGCGCGCTCCATGAACACCACGAAGGCGATGACCGCGGCGACCATGACGATCACTCCCAGGATCACCGGGGTCGAGATGGCGCCCGAGCGGCCCTGGGCCAGGAACTGCGCCAGGCTGCCGGGGATCTCGGCCACGATGCCGACGAAGATGATCAGCGAGATGCCGTTGCCGATGCCGCGGGCGGTGATCTGCTCGCCCAGCCACATCAGGAACATGGTGCCGCCGACCAGGGTGATGACCACCGAGGCGCGGAAGAACATCCCCGGCTCATGCGCCAGGTTGCCATGCTCCAGGCTGACGGCCAGGCCCCAGGCCTGGAACAGCGCCAGCGCCACCGTACCGTAGCGGGTGTATTGGTTGATCTTCTTGCGGCCCTGCTCGCCCTCTTTCTTGAGCTGCTCGAGGGCGGGGACCATCGAGGCCAGCAGCTGCACGATGATCGAGGCCGAGATATAGGGCATGATGCCGAGCGCAAAGACGCCCATGCGCCCCAGCGCGCCGCCGGTGAACATGGACAGGATGCCGCCGATGCCGGCCTGGGCCTGTTCCATGAAGTTGCGCAGCGCGGCGCCGTCGATGCCGGGCACCGGGATATAGGTGCCGAGACGATAGATGATGAGAAGTCCGAGCGTGAACCAGATCCTCTGGCGCAGCTCGGTCGCCTTGCCGAGCGCGCCCCAGGAAAGGTTCGCGGCCATCTGTTCTGCGGCTGACGCCATGCTTCGTGCCCCTTCGTGGCAGCGCCGCCGGATCGTTTCCCGATCCCGCGGCGCCTGGAAAACTTGACAGCTATCTATGGGGCGCGGGCGCGCCCTTCAACAGCTTATTCGGCCGCAGAAGTCTCGGTGGCTGCTTCTTTCGCCGGACGGGTGACGGTGATCTTGCCACCGGCCTTCTCGATGGCCTCGACGGCGGCTTTCGACGCGCCGGCGACGGTCAGGTCCAGCGCGGCCTTGATTTCGCCCTTGGCCAGCACGCGCACACCGTCCAGCTTGCGGCGGATGACACCGGCAGCGACCAGCGCATCCTCGGTCACGGCGGCTTTCGCGTCCAGCTTGCCCGCATCGACGAAGGCTTGCAGCTGGCCCAGGTTCACCACCGCGAATTCCAAGCGATTCGGCTTGCTGAAGCCGCGCTTGGGCAGGCGGCGATACAGCGGCATCTGGCCGCCTTCATAGCCGTTCAGCGCCACGCCCGAACGCGAGGTCTGGCCCTTGATGCCGCGGCCGGCAGTCTTGCCCTTGCCCGAGCCGGGGCCGCGCGCCACGCGCTTTTTCTTGCGGTTGGCGCCGGGATTGTCGTGCAGTTCATGCAGTTTCATGTCGCTTCTCCTGGCCGGAAACGCCCCATGAAGCGAAAGGGGGCGAACGCGGCTTTTCTTGCTTGTTGAGTCGGATGCCCTAGGGCACCGGCGGCTTCTAGCCCCTCGTCGGCGAAGGGTCAAGTTTTCCGCGCATCCGCGCTGGCGCCGGCCCCGCAGCACAAGCACCTGGACCGCTATCGCGGGCGCCGTGCGAAAGCCGTATCCAACCGGGAGCCATGCGGATCCGACGCCCCCGCCCGCATTGTCCGCAACGGCAGTCATGCGTCGGCGAGCCGCGCATCCCGGCCATCGCGGGATCAGAAGCCGACCCAGAATCCCAGCTTTACCGCCGCCTCTCCCTGCCCCGACAACGGCCCGATCGCGCCAAGCTCCAGCTTGACCGGCCCGAACAGCTCGCGCACCGCCGAAGCCGCCAGCCTGCTGGAAAAGCCGCTGTCCTGGCGATCCTCGAGGCGAAGCTGGCCGATCAGCATCAGCCGCTCGGTCGCATGCCAGCCCAGCGTCACCTCGGCCTTGACCGAGGTTTCGGGCGTAAGATAGGCCAGCCGCCCGGCACCGCTGGCGGCCAGCTGGGCGATCTCGGCCTCGTCCCTCAGCTTGCCGGCGACCTTGACCCGCGCCTCGACCGCCAGCCAGCCGCCGCCGGGAATCCGGTCGAGCAGCGGCACCGCGTCAAATCCCCTGCCCCAGCCCGCGCCGACCTGCCCGACCGGCATGTAGATCCCGTTGCGCTCGATCACGCCGCTGCCCAGCGAAAGCGCCCAGCGATCCGCCCCGCGGCCCCGGCCAAGCGGGCGTTGCAGCCAGATCATCGCGCTGGTCTCTCCCGCGCTGGAACGGCCCAGTTCGAATCCCAGCGTCCGCCGCCGCAATCCGTATTCGCCATAAAGCCCGGCATAGCCGTTGCCCCGGGCATCACGCTCGGCCGAGAGCGCCAGGAAGATCTCTTTCACCTGGCGCGGCCAAGGGCTTGCGAGCGCAGGATCGGCCAAGACCATGCAGGCCAAGATCAGGCAGCGAAACAGCGGCGGCACGGCGGGCTCATTCCTGCGAGGATTGCTTCGCCGGAGGCTAAGGGAAATCGGTTAGCAAAAGGTTAATGCGCCAAACAAAACGCCCCGGAGAAGCTCCGGGGCGTTTGCGATGCAATGTGGCGCGGGCGGGATCAGCCGCGCTCTTCCACGATGGTGACCAGATGCGGGATCTTGGCGACCATGCCGCGCACGGCCGGGGTATCCTCCAGCTCGCGGGTGCGGTTCATCTTGTTCAGGCCCAGGCCCTTCAGCGTTTCGCGCTGGATGGCCGGACGGCGGATCGGCGAGCCGATCTGCTTGACGACGATGGTTTTAGCCATATGCCTGTCTCCTTACGCTTCGACGGCGGCTTCGGCCGGCTTGTCGCTGGACGGCAGGATCTCGGCCACCTTCTTGCCGCGGCGCTGCGCGACATTGCGGGGCGAGGCTTCCTTCTTGAGACCGTCGATGGTGGCGCGAATCATGTTGTAGGGGTTCTGCGACCCCAGCGATTTCGCCACGACGTCCTGGACGCCCAGCATCTCGAACACGGCGCGCATCGGACCGCCGGCGATGATGCCGGTGCCCGGAAC
Source organism: Paracoccus sp. P2 (assembly GCF_046335115.1). Taxonomy (NCBI): domain Bacteria; kingdom Pseudomonadati; phylum Pseudomonadota; class Alphaproteobacteria; order Rhodobacterales; family Paracoccaceae; genus Paracoccus; species Paracoccus sp. P2. Next base: position 89,486 of record NZ_JBGOSN010000015.1, read on the forward strand.
CGCGGTCCGCATCACCACCCGGCCGGCGCCGTGACGCCCTTCGATGTCATGATGCAGGGTGCGACCGTCGCGCAGCGGCACGCGAACCAGCGAACGCTTCGCCTGTTCGGTCGCCTTGCGGATCGCCTCGGGGACTTCCTTGGCCTTGCCCTTGCCGAAGCCGACGCGGCCACGCTGGTCGCCGACGACCACCAGGGCGGCGAAGCCGAAACGCTTACCGCCCTTGACGGTTTTCGACACGCGGTTGATCGCGACCAGACGGTCGGCAAATTCCGGGGTTTCCTCGCGCTCTTCGCGGCGACCCCGACGGTTTTCACGTTCTGCCATAAGGCATTCCTTCTACGCTGGCGCGCGTCCCGCGCCGTTGAGGCCAATCCTGGTGGGCCGCCGACGGATCGGACGGCCCCCGGATCATCGGGGTGGCGCAGCCGCCACCCGCATTCGTCAGAACTTCAGGCCGCCTTCGCGGGCCGCATCGGCAAGCGCCTTGATCTTGCCGTGGAACAGGAAGCCGCCGCGGTCGAAGATCACCTCTTCGACACCGGCCTTCTTCGCGCGTTCCGCAATCGCGGCGCCGATCTTGGCCGCCGCTTCGACATTGTTCTTGCCGACCACGCCCAGATCCTTCTCGAGCGACGAGGCGGCGGCCAGGGTGACCCCCTTCACGTCGTCGATCACCTGGACGCTGATGTTCTTGGAAGAACGATGAACGGACAGCCGCGGACGGCCGTCCGAGATCTTCCGCAACTTGTTCCGCACGCGCAGGCGGCGCTTCTGGAACAGCTCTCTTTTCGTCAGTGCCATTTTTGCGCCCCTTACTTCTTCTTGCCTTCCTTGCGGAAGACGACCTCACCCTTGTAGCGGATGCCCTTACCCTTGTAGGGCTCGGGGCGACGCCACTCGCGGATGTTCGCGGCGACCTGGCCGACCAGCTGCTGGTCGATGCCTTCCACCACGATCTCGGTCTGTTTCGGAGCCGAGATGGTCACGCCTTCCGGCGTTTCGAAGTTCACGTCATGCGAATAGCCCAGCGAGAGCTTCAGCGTCTTGCCCTGCATCTGGGCGCGGTAGCCGACGCCCTGGATTTCCAGCTCTTTCTTGAAGCCTTCGCTGACGCCGACGGTCAGGTTCTCGACCATCGAGCGGGTCATGCCCCACTGCTGGCGGGCGCGCTTCGACTGGCCGCGGGGGGTCACCTTGACGGCGCCCTCCTCGACGGCCAGCGTCACGTCGTCGGTCGCGGTGAAGCTGCGGCTGCCTTTCGGGCCCTTGACCTCGATGGTCTGGCCCTTGATCTCTGCGGTCACGCCCTTGGGGAGGGCGACCGGCTTCTTACCAATCCGAGACATCTCTGCCCTCCTTAGAACACGGTGCAGAGGACTTCGCCGCCGACATTGGCGCTGCGAGCCGCTGCATCAGACATGACGCCCTTGGGCGTCGAGACGATGGAGACGCCCAGGCCGTTGCGGACCTGCGGCAATTCCTTGACCGAGGCGTAGACCCGGCGGCCGGGCTTGGACACCCGCGCCAGTTCCCGGATCACCGGGGTGCCTTCGTAGTATTTCAGGCTGATTTCCAGCTCGGTATGGCCCGAGGGGGTTTCAACCTTTTCATAGCCGCGGATGTAGCCTTCGGCTTTCAGCACATCCAGCACCCAGGCGCGCAGCTTGGAGGCGGGCGTGCGGACGGTCGATTTGCCGCGCATCTGCGCGTTGCGGATGCGGGTCAGCATATCGCCGAGAGGATCGTTCATCGACATATTGCCCCCTTACCAGCTGGATTTGACCATGCCGGGGATCTGGCCGAACGAGCCGAGCTCGCGCAGCATGATCCGCGACAGTTTCAGTTTACGGTAATACGCATGCGGACGGCCGGTCAGTTGGCACCGGTTGTGCAGACGCGTGGCCGAGGAGTTGCGCGGCAGTTCAGCCAGTTTCAGGCTGGCCTTGAAGCGCTCTTCCATCGGGCGGGACTGATCGTGGACGATCTCGTTCAGCGCGGCGCGCTTGGCGGCGTATTTCTGAACCAGACGCTCGCGCTTCTTCTCGCGCTCGACCATGGATTTCTTTGCCATATCTTCTTCCCTCCGCGATCAGCTGTTGAAAGGCATGTTGAATGCCTTGAGCAGCGACTTCGCTTCCGCGTCGGTCCGCGCGGTGGTGCAGATGATGATGTCCATCCCCAGAACTTCGTCGACCTTGTCGAAGTTGATTTCCGGGAACACGATATGCTCCTTCAGGCCCATGGCATAGTTGCCGCGGCCGTCGAAAGCCGTGCCCTTGACGCCGCGGAAGTCGCGGACGCGGGGCAGCGCGATGTTGATCAGGCGATCCAGGAATTCATACATCCGGTCGCCGCGCAGCGTGACCTTGCAGCCCAGCGGCATCTCTTCCCGGACGCGGAAGCCGGCGATCGACTTCTTGGCCTTGGTGATGACGGCCTTCTGACCAGCGATCAGCGACAGCTCTTCGGCGCCCTGCTTGACCTTCTTGGTGTCCTTGACGGCCTCGCCGATGCCCATGTTCAGGACGATCTTGTCCAGGCGCGGGATCTGCATGTCGTTCTTGTAGCCAAACTCTTCCTTGAGCGTGGCGCGGATCTGGTCCTTGTAGAGCGACTTGAGGCGCGGGGTGTAATTGGCTTGGTCCAGCATCAGATCACGTCTCCCGTGGTCTTGGCGAAACGGACCTTCTTGCCGTCTTCCACGCGGAAGCCGACGCGGGTCGCTTTGCCGTTCTTGTCCAGCAGCGCCAGGTTCGACAGGTCGATCGGCATGGCCTTGGCCACGCGGCCGCCCTGGCTCGTCTGGGTCTGGCGCTGGTGACGGATCGCGATGTTGACGCCGTCAACGACCGCCTTGTTCTCTTTCGGGAACACCGCGGAGATCTCGCCCTGCTTGCCCTTGTCCTTGCCGGTCAGCACGACGACCTTGTCGCCCTTCTTGAGCTTCGCAGCCATCACAGCACCTCCGGCGCAAGCGAGATGATCTTCATGAAGTTCTTGGCCCGCAGCTCGCGCACGACCGGCCCGAAGATACGGGTGCCGACCGGTTCGCCCTGGTTGTTCAGGATGACGGCAGCATTGCGGTCGAAGCGGATCGAGGTGCCGTCCTCGCGCTTCACTTCTTTCGCGGTGCGTACGACGACGGCCTTGCGGACATCGCCCTTCTTCACGCGGCCGCGCGGAATGGCTTCCTTGACGGAGACGACGATGATGTCGCCCACCGACGCATAGCGACGGTGCGAACCACCCAGAACCTTGATGCACTGCACCCGGCGTGCGCCGGAGTTGTCAGCGACATCCAGATTGGTCTGCATCTGGATCATTTGGTTACTCCCGACCTTTGGGGACCGGCGGCACCGGCCCCAGGGTATCGATTAAACTGGCGCTCAGGCCGAAGCTTCGGTGGCTTCGGTCAGGACGGTCCAGCGCTTGGTCTTCGAGATCGGCGCGCATTCGACGATGCGAACGATGTCACCGACCTTGAACTGGTTCTGCGCGTCATGCGCGCGGTATTTCTTGGACGACCGCACGGTCTTGTGCAGCAGCGGATGCTTGAAGCGACGCTCGACCAGGACGGTCACGGTCTGTTCGTTCTTGTCGCTGACGACCTTGCCTTGCAGGATGCGTTTGGGCATGGACCGGGCTCCTTAGTTCGACGCCGCGGCTTGCGCCGCTTTCTGGTTCAGAATGGTTTTCACACGGGCGACGTCGCGGCGGACGGCGCGCATGCGGGCGGTCGATTCGAGCTGGCCGGTGGCCTGCTGGAAGCGCAGGTTGAACGCTTCCTTCTTCAGCGCGAGCAGCTGTTCCTTCAGCTGGTCAGGCGTCTTGTCTTTCAATTCCTGCGCTTTCATGCGCCTTTTCCTTTCAACATCACCGGCGAGCCCCTGCCATGCAGGGCCACCCTGATTCCGGTGGAGTTTCATGATGAAGGCCTGCCCATACAGGCTTGGCCGGATTTTGGCAACCCCGATTGTCCCCAGGAAGCCAGAAATGCAGCGCCCCGCCACTGTCGCGGCGGGGCGCAATCTGGAAGCGGCGGCGAATTACCAGTCTTCGCGCGCGACGATGCGGGTCAGCACCGGCAGCTTCTGCGCGCCCAGGCGCAGGGCTTCGCGGGCGATGGCGTCGTTCACGCCGTCGATCTCGAACATGATCCGGCCGGGATGGACGCGGGCAGCCCAGTAATCCACCGAGCCCTTGCCCTTACCCATCCGCACTTCGGTCGGTTTCGAGGAAACCGGCACGTCCGGGAAGATCCGGATCCAGACCCGGCCCTGACGCTTCATGTGGCGGGTGATCGCGCGGCGGGCCGCCTCGATCTGGCGCGCGGTGACGCGCTCGGGCTCGATGGCCTTCAGCGCATAGGAGCCGAAGTTCAGGTTGAACCCGCCCTTGGCCTCGCCGTGGATGCGGCCCTTGTGCTGTTTGCGGAACTTGGTCCGTTTCGGTTGCAGCATTGCTTCTTCTCCTTAGCGCGCGTCGCGGTCGCGATCACGGCGCGGGCCGCGGGGCGAGGGGCCGTCCTGCGCTTCGGTGGCGCGACGGTCGCGGGCCTGCGGATCATGCTCCATGATCTCGCCCTTGAAGATCCAGACCTTCACGCCGATGATCCCGTAGGGGGTCGAGGCTTCCGACAGCGCATAGTCGATATCGGCGCGCAGCGTGTGCAACGGCACCCGGCCTTCGCGGTACCATTCGGTCCGGGCGATCTCGGCGCCGCCCAGGCGGCCCGACACGTTCACCCGGATGCCCAGGGCGCCCATGCGCATGGCGTTCTGCACCGCGCGCTTCATGGCGCGGCGGAACGACACCCGGCGCTCGAGCTGCTGGGCGATCGATTCGGCCACCAGCTGGGCATCCAGCTCGGGCTTGCGGACCTCGACGATGTTGAGGTGCAGTTCCGAGGCGGTGTAGTTCGCCAGCTTCTTGCGCAGGGTCTCGATATCGGCGCCTTTCTTGCCGATGATGACACCCGGACGCGCGGCATAGATCGTCACGCGGCATTTCTTGTGCGGGCGCTCGATGATGACGCGGCTGACGCCGGCCTGCTTGGCTTCCTTGTGGATGAAGTCGCGGATCTTCAGGTCTTCCAGCAGCAGATTGCCGTAATCCTTGTCATCCGCATACCAGCGGCTGTCCCAGGTGCGGTTGACCTGGAGACGCATCCCGATGGGGTTTACCTTCTGACCCATTACGCGCGCTCCCCGGCTTCGATGGCCTCGACCTGACGGACCTTGATGGTGATTTCCGAAAACGGCTTCATGATCTTGCCGTAACGACCACGGGCGCGCGGACGGCCACGCTTCATGACCAGGTTCTTGCCGACCCAGGCCTCGGCGACGATCAGGTTATCGACGTCCAGGTTATGGTTGTTCTCGGCGTTGGCGATGGCCGATTGCAGGCATTTCTTGACATCGCCGGCGATACGCTTGGACGAGAAGGTCAGGTCGGCCAGGGCCTTGTCCACCTTCTTGCCGCGGATCATCGCCGCAACCAGGTTCAGCTTCTGCGGCGAGGTGCGAAGCATCTTGGTCTTCGCAAACGCCTCGTTCTCCGCCACGCGGCGCGGATTTTGTTCCTTACCCATGACGCTTACTTCCTTTTCGCTTTCTTGTCGGCGGCGTGACCGTAATAGGTCCGCGTCGGCGAGTATTCACCGAACTTCTGGCCGATCATCTCTTCGGTCACCGAGACCGGGATGTGCTTCTGGCCGTTGTAGACGCCAAAGGTCAGACCGACGAATTGCGGCAGAATGGTCGAACGACGCGACCAGATCTTGATGACGTCCGACTTGCCGGACTCGCGGGCTTTCTCGGCCTTGCGAAGCACATAAGCATCGACAAAGGGGCCCTTCCAAACAGAACGTGCCATGGATTAACGCCCCTTCTTCGCGTGACGCGACCGCAGGATATACTTGTCGGTCGATTTGTTCGTGCGGGTGCGGTTGCCCTTGGTGCCCTTGCCCCAGGGAGTAACCGGGTGACGACCGCCCGAAGTCCGGCCTTCACCGCCACCATGCGGGTGGTCGATCGGGTTCATGGCCACGCCGCGCACGCTCGGGCGGATGCCCAGGTGCCGGTTGCGGCCGGCCTTGCCGAGGTTCTGGTTCGAATGGTCGGCATTCGACACGGCGCCGATCGTCGCCATGCATTCCTGGCGCACCATGCGCAGCTCGCCCGAGGACAGGCGGATCTGGGCATAGCCGCCGTCGCGGCCGACGAACTGGGCATAGGTGCCCGCCGAACGGGCGATCTGGCCGCCCTTGCCGGGCTTCAGCTCGACGTTGTGGACGATGGTGCCGATCGGCATGCCGCTGAAGGGCATGGCGTTGCCGGGCTTCACGTCCACCTTGGCGCCGGCCACCACCTTGTCGCCGACAGCCAGACGCTGGGGCGCGATGATATAGGCCTGCTCGCCGTCTTCATATTTGATCAGCGCGATGAAGGCGGTGCGGTTCGGGTCGTATTCGATCCGCTCGACGGTCGCCGGGACATCGAACTTGGTGCGCTTGAAATCGACGATGCGATAGAGACGCTTCGCCCCGCCGCCCTTGCGGCGCATCGTGATCCGTCCGGTGTTGTTCCGGCCGCCGTTCTTGGTCAACCCCTCGGTGAGGGATTTGACCGGGCGCCCTTTCCAAAGCTCCGAACGGTCGATCAGAACCAGCCCACGCTGGCCAGGCGTCGTCGGCTTATACGACTTGAGTGCCATGCTTTCTGTCTTCCGTTGCTTTGGACCGTTGCTGGTCCGTTTCAGTCAAATGCCGACGGCCCCGCTGCCGGGGCCGTCGATTCGCAGGCTTCTTATCAGAGGCCGGTCGAGACGTCGATGCTGTTGCCAGCTTCCAGCGTCACATAGGCCTTCTTCACGTCCGAGCGCACGCCGGGGCGGCCACGAAAACGCTTGGTCTTGCCCTTGGTGATGGTCGTGTTCACGGCCTTCACCTTGACGTTGAACAGAGCCTCGACGGCCTGCTTGATCGCCGGCTTGGTCGATTCCTTGGCCACCTGGAAGACATAGGCGTTGGCATCGCCCACCAGGGTGGCCTTTTCGGTGATGACCGGCTTGACGATCACGTCGTAATGTTCGGGTTTCACGCTCATTTCAGGCGAGCCTCCAGAGCTTCGACACCGGCGCGCGTCAGCACGAGCGTATCGCGGCGCAGGATGTCATAGACATTGGCACCCATCGAGGGCAGCACATCGACGCCTTCCAGGTTGCGGGCGGCGCGGGCGAAATTCTCGTTCACCTCGGCACCGTCGATCACCAGGACGCGCTTCCAGCCGTTTTCCTTGACCGCCTTGGCGACGGCCGCGGTCTTGGCTTCCCCGATGTTCAGGCTGTCCACGACCACCAGCTCGCCCGCGGCGGCCTTGGCCGACAGGGCGTGCTTCAGGCCAAGCGCGCGGACCTTCTTGGGCAGGTCGAACGCGTGGCTGCGCGGGGTCGGGCCCTTGTAGACGCCGCCGTGACGGAAGATCGGCGCCTTGCGGGAACCGTGACGGGCGCCGCCGGTACCCTTCTGGCGGTAGATCTTCTTGGTCGAGTAGCTGACATCCGACTTGCCCAGCACCGAATGGGTGCCCGCCTGCGCCTTCGCACGCTGCCAGCGCACGACGCGGTGCAGGATGTCCGCACGCGGTTCAAGCCCGAAGATGTCATCGCTCAGGTCGATGTCCCCGGCCTTGCCGGCATCGAGCGTGATAACGTCGAGTTTCATCAGTTGTCTCCTTCGGGCGCGGCGGCCTCGGCAGGGGCGGCAGCCTCCGCCTGGGCAGCTTTCGAACGGGTCGCGGCCGGGAAAACGGTGTTTTCGGCCAGCGGCTTCTTCACGGCGTCCTTGATCGTGACCCAGCCACCCTTGGAACCCGGCACCGAGCCCTTGACCATGATCAGGCCACGCTCGGCATCGGTCTTGACGACCTGCAGGTTCTGGGTGGTGACGCGCACGGCACCCAGATGACCGGCCATCTTCTTGCCCTTGAACACCTTGCCCGGATCCTGGCACTGGCCGGTCGAGCCATGCGAGCGGTGGCTGATCGACACGCCGTGCGAGGCGCGCAGACCGCCGAAATTGTGCCGCTTCATCGCGCCGGCAAAGCCCTTGCCGATCGAGGTGCCGGCGATGTCGACATACTGGCCTTCGAAGTAATGGTCGGCGACGATCTCCTCGCCCACCTCGACCAGGTTCTCGGGCGAGACGCGGAATTCCGCGATCTTGCGCTTGGGCGCGACATTCGCCTTGGCGAAATGGCCGCGCAGCGCGGCGGTCGTGCGCTTGGCCTTGGCCTCGCCCGCGCCGAGCTGCAGCGCCACGTAGCCGTCTTTCTCGGCGGTGCGCTGAGCGATGACCTGCACGTTGTCCACGTGCAGTACGGTGACGGGCACCTGACGCCCGTCTTCCAGGAACAGCCGGGTCATGCCCAGCTTCTTGGCGATAACACCAGTCCGCAGCATGATGGCCTCCTTACACCTTGATCTCGACATCCACGCCGGCGGCGAGGTCGAGCTTCATCAGGGCGTCCACGGTCTGGGGGGTCGGGTCGACGATGTCCAGCAGGCGCTTATGCGTGCGGATTTCCCACTGGTCGCGGGATTTCTTGTCGATATGCGGGCCGCGCAGAACGGTGAATTTCTCGATCTTGTTGGGCAGCGGAATCGGGCCGCGGACCTGCGCGCCGGTGCGCTTGGCGGTGTTCACGATTTCCTGCGTGCTGGCATCCAGGACGCGGTAATCGAACGCCTTCAACCGGATGCGGATATTCTGGCTTTGCATTCTCATCCCTCTTGCGGGGAGTTCAAGTTGAGAGGCTGACGACACACCACGCACCGCCAGCGTCGAACCGTATAAACAAGAGCAGGCCGCCCCCATAGCGGACGGCCCGGCGCAAGGCAACCGATTCTTTTCGCAAGAACAGGAACCGGCAGCGATGCGCCCGTCTAGCGGTTTCCGCGGCGGCGGTCAAGCACCCGGCCCGGCCCGCGCCATCATGAAAGCAGCTGCCGGCGGCGCGGTTTAAGCCGAACGTGCCCGCTCAAGCTCCGTCTTACTGGCGAATGTCGTGAAGGCTCTGCTGCCGCAATTCTCGCGACACTATCCGCCCCTGAAAGGCGCCGTCCCGTCCACCGAGGTTTCCCACGCCAATCCCCCCGGGCCGAATGACGCGCCCGGCGCCTGCGCAAGGCACGGCCCGGCATCCCCGTGCCGGCAGGGCTGGTCTTTCGCGGCATCCAGGTCGTGCCTTCGGCACGCCGCTATCATCGGAGGCAGTCGAAAGCATCCTTACCCCATTCGCCCAATCGGGCTTTCCCGACCTGACGGAATGAAGACGCGAAAACCCGCCCTCGGGCGGGTTTCACGTCACGGCAGCCTCCAGGAGCGGCTTCGACGAAAGTCACGGCGAGCCTGCCCCCTTCCGGCCCCTCTCCCGCGCGTCCGCTTTGCCTTGCTTCTTTCTTGCCGAAATATCCCGGGGTCCGGGGCAGCGCCCCGGCTGCCGCGCCGCGGCAAGCAGAAA